>CAYNBK010000117.1:0-3128 GCA_964395485.1 uncultured Pseudomonadales bacterium | reverse complement strand
TTGTAGCATCGTTGTTAAGAGATGATACTCCTAACAACGTATCGTAGTCAAACATATAATGTTATATCTTTATATTATAGGGAATTAGGGCAATAAGGATATGGCAAACTTAACGAAAATCGCGAATCAATTTCAGCAGGGAGGCGTAAGCAAAGAGCGCTTATCGGAAGGAGATATTAAGCATATGGAGCTGGACTTGTGCGGTGCCAGACACTGACAATACTATTTTTATTCAACCCCTAGGACCAATACATACTTTAGAAGACGGTCGGATAGGTGTTCATTTACTTCTTTTTGAACAACCCTTTTGTTACCGGGAAGAGGATAAAAATGAACAATTTCCAATGGGGCATTTATTTATAACGACGCCCGGAGATTGGCAACTGCTACGAAGAAAAGTTATCCCTTCAGATTTTACAACGTCTGATTATGACACGGTTGAATTACAGGATGGTAATGGAGAAGTAAGATTTAGGCTCCTTACTTTCTATAAATTTTACAGCATGTTTTCTTTCTTGGATGATAATTGATTTCGGAGGTATGATTTGGCATTTCCCGCAAGAATTGATGACCGCAAAACAAGAGAATGGGCGATTAAGATATGCGTAAACAGTGATGGGAAAAATATGGAAGTAAATACCTCGTATTCAGACTTTTTCGTGGGTGGAGCATTTACACCAATAGGCTATAATAGACTATCTGCGGAAACAGGACAGAATAGACCGTAAAACCAACTTTACTATAGTACACTTGCAATTTTTTTTAAACTGTGTATACTGGGGGGGAGTATAATCTACAGTGAAAAGTTAAAAGTGAAAAGTTTAAAGTTTAGAAAGAAAAACGCAGAAAAATCTATTGCTAATCGTTTAAAAAGGGTGAAGGGGCAGATAGAGGCAGTGGAGCGGATGTACAATGAAAAGCGCGACTGCCTGGAAATAGTCCAGCAGCTGACGGCGGCTACTTCGGCGCTAAAAAAAATAACCGAGTCGGTGCTGACCGACGAGGTTTGCTCAAGCAAGCTGGGGGACAAAAAGTGGAGGGAAAAGCTGAGCCAGCTGTTTAAAGTGAAGTAAAATTATGATAAAAAGCTTAAGTATATTTTTTGTTTGTTTATTAACTTGTCCGATCTAATCAGACTCAGACAGCAAGAAACAGCACAAAAAACACACTTAAACTTTTAGCTTGATAATAATTATAAATTTTTGGAGAATTGAAAATTTATAACTTTCATTGAAAATTGTAAATTGTAAATTGAAATTTTATAAAATGCCAGCAGTACATGTAAAAGACAGTGAATTTGAAGAAAAGGTTTTAAAATCCGATAAACCGGTGATGGTGGATTTTTTTGCACCCTGGTGCGGACCGTGCAAGATGGCGGCGCCCATTATCGACGAGTTGGCGGAAAGATATAAAGATAAAATAGATATTTATAAGCTGAATGTGGATGAAGAGCAGAAATATGCCGGACAGTTTGGGGTGATGAGCATACCGACAGTGATTGTTTTTAAAGACGGCAAAGAAGCAGAACGGCAGGTGGGTTTTCCGGGAGAGCAGGGGTTTGTGGCGATGATAGAAAGATATATAAGATAGTTATTAATAGTTATTAGCAAGCTAAAGCTTGCGTTATTGATAGTTATTGATGGGAATCGAGAAAGATTTTACCAGCTTGGAAATATACCGATTAGCTCAAGATTTGGCAGTCGAAATCTATCGGGTTACGATAGGATTTCCCAAAGAAGAAATATATGGGATCACTTCGCAATTAAGAAGAGCATCTGTTTCTATCGCTATTAATATTGCTGAAGGGTATGGCCGTTTCCACTTCAAAGATAGAACATTGTTTATTTATAATGCCAGAGGAAGTTTGTTGGAAACGAAAAGCCTTTTGTTTATTAGTCGTGAATTAGGATTTATAGATACTAAAAAAGTGGAATTAGCAATAAAAAAGATAAACAAACTAGGGATAAAAATCAATAACTTTATTAATTTTCTTAAAGCCAACAAATAAAATTAATAAGATGAGCATAGCGAGTTAATAACAATGAATAACAAAGTTTTTGATCTAGCTATAGTCGGTGTAGGGCCGGCGGCTTTGACGGCTTCGATTTATGCCAGCCGCTATAAACTATCAAATCTGGTGATCGGCAAGAACGTGGGCGGAGAGTTAAGCCTTGCCCACAAGGTAGAAAACTACCCCGGCTTTGAGTCAATTTCCGGTTTGGAATTGACAGGCAAGATGAAAGAACAGGCAGAAAAACTGGGGGCGACGGTGCTTCTTAAGGAAGTGGGAAAGATAGAGAAAATGAGTGATGAACCCGCTCAAAAATTGTTTTCTTCAAATCGCGTGCGAAATAATGCCGATATTGATACCAAGTCTGAAAGGCGCAACGCTGTAAACGTGAAGAAAGACAATTTTCGAGGAGTTTATCCCTCTGACCTTGCTAATGTTGGTTTTAAAGTTTTTATTGATGAAAAAGAATATTATCTGGCCAAGGCAGTAGTGGTTGCTACCGGCAGTGAACGCCGCCGACTGAATGTGCCAGGAGAAAAAGAGTATGTAGGTCGAGGCGTGAGCTATTGTACTACCTGCGATGCCACTTTTTTTCGGGGGAAAACCGTGGTACTGGTGGGCGGTTCTGACAGCGCGGTGTCCGGAGCGGTTCATACGGCCGAGTTTGCCAGCAAAGTATATATAGTCTACCGCGGGCAGGAGCTACGGGCTGAACCGGTTTGGTTGGACGAATGGGAAAAAATCTGCGGTAATGGCAAAGGCGAAGTAATTTACAATACCAACATAAGCGAAATTTTGGGTGAGCAAAAGGTGACTGGCGTAAAACTGGATAAAATATACAAAGGCAAAGATATAATCAGCACGGACGGTGTTTTTATCGAAATCGGCGGAGTGCCTGGGACTACCTTAGTTCAGGCCCTAGGAGTAAATTTGGACCAAACCGGCCATGTAGTGACCACTGATAATATGGAAACTAATGTACCGGGCTTGTTTGTGGCCGGCGATATGATTGATAAATCAAAAATCATGCAACAAGCGATTACGGCTATGGCTCAGGGGGGAATTGCCGCATCAAGTGTATATAAATATTTAAAAAAAGAAATAGCTCCTCAAATCC
>CAYNBK010000116.1:0-3146 GCA_964395485.1 uncultured Pseudomonadales bacterium | reverse complement strand
AAAATATTAAAAGCCTGCAAATAAAAGATTTTAAAACCTACATGGATATTTGGTACCAGCCGAAAAATATGGTAGTAGGCATTTCCGGCAATGCCGGCAAAAATAACCTTGAAAAGCTGGTGGCCAAGTATTTTACAAACAAGGTTTCACTCTATCGGGGTGAAACCCCAAAGGGTCTCACCTTTTCGCAGAAAAAGCCAGCCATCAAAGTAGAATACAAAAAATCTGAGCAGGCCCATCTTTGTATTGGTGTCCGCAGTTTTGCCAGGGGGACAAAATACCGCTACCCCTCGGCTTTATTGGCCAATATTCTCGGCGGCAACATGAGCTCGCGTTTGTTTGACGAGGTTAGGGAAAAGAGGGGACTGGCCTACTATGTCCGTACCAGCAATGAGTATTATCTTGACAACGGTTATCTGGTAACACAAGCAGGGACAGACATTAAAAAAGTATTTGATACAGTAAATATTATAAAATCACAGTACGGAAAGATTGCCTCGATCAGACACAGCCTGACAGAAAAAGAGCTCGAAAAAGCCAAGCAGTATGTCAAGGGCAAGTTAATCTTGGCTTTGGAGGATTCCAAAGAAATGGCCGAGCTTTATACTGAAGACCAGTTGCTCGAAGGCAGAGTCCGTACTCCGGCCCAAATCCTTAAGGCCGTTGACCAAGTCACATTGGAGCAAGTTCTGGCCGTTGCCAGGCAAATTTTCACCCCGAAAAACCTCAATCTGGCCGTCATCGGGCCTTATAAAGAAAAAGAAATAAGTAAATTCAAAAAGCTTCTTTTATAATTTGTTATCAACTTGTCAACCCCAGGGGTTGCCACTTGACACAACCCCAGGATAATTTCCTCCATTTGCAAAAAGCCAGCTTTTTTAGTATCCTTTTTCCAGGATATTGTTTATTGATTACCTGTTGGCAATTACTGATTATTTTTTACAAGGAGTACCTATGTCCAAACTGGAAAAATCTATAGTTCTTGTTAAGCCCGATGCCCTGCAAAGGGGACTAGTCGGCAAAATTATCTCCCGCTTTGAGCAAAAAGGCCTAAAACTGCAGGGGCTTAAGATGATGTATTTAAAAGACGAAATTATAGATGAGTGGTATGTACACCACAAAGAAAAACCCTTTTTCGGCCAGCTGAAAAAATTTATGCAGGCTACGCCGGTGGTGGCTATGCTTTGGGAGGGGCTGGAGTGCAGTAGCACCGTCCGCAAACTTTGCGGCGTTACCAAGGGTACCGAGGCAGAGGCCGGCTCTATCCGCGGCGATTTTGCTATGTCTCAACAGCACAATATTATTCATGCTTCAGACAGTCCGGAGTCTGCCAAAAAGGAACAGGACTTAATTTTTTGCAAAGATGAAATTTTTGACTATGATAAAGGCGAATATCTGTGGGTATATTCGATTGAGGAAAGAGAGTAATTTATGAAAAACAGACAATTATTTATTATATTAGTATTTTTAATATATATATTTTTGCCAGGTTCGCTTTGGGCGGCAAATCAGCCAGAGACTGCAGGTCGGCAAGTACAGGAGCAGGGACAAGCAAGTACGGCAGGGGAAATTAGCAGTATGCCCCAGCAGGCGGTGGGGAGTAGGGTCATAGGCACAAATCAAGATAAAACAAGCCTGGTTAATGAGTTGGATGAAGATCGGATTAAAAGAGTTCAGCTTGAAGAACAGCTTATGCGGACGGTTGATGCTGTTTTGCAGGAACGGGCGCAAGCACAAAGCAAAGTTCAAAGTGTTTTGCAAAAAGCAGAGTCAAGACCGGGTTTTTTGCATTTTTTGCTCGGGCCGGATTTCAAAGCTCTGCGGACCATGAACCAGCAAGTGGAAGAAAACAGGCAAAGAGTGCAAGATTTAGAGCAGCTGCAAAGCCAGACTCAAAATGAGAATGAAAGCAATCTTTTACAAAGTACTATCCGGCTTTTAAACCAGGAAAATACTTCGCTGGAAGAAAAAATCCAGTCCCAGGAGAAAGGTTTTAGTCTGTTTGGCTGGCTGGTAAAATTGCTGGCAAAATAGGCCAAAAGCTGTCACCCGATTATTTCTACTGCAGGTAGTGTTTGTAGCTGTTACACAAATATCCAAAATACTAGAGCAAGCATCGCCACACCTATAATAAACACACAGATAACCCTAAAGCGGGCTTAGGATTAATTTGATTGGCCTTATCTCTTTATCCGCAATTAATTCAAGGCTATTTTGATAATATTTTTCAAGGTCTTGATCTCCTTCACTTTGTGCTAAAAGCAACTGCTCGTGGGCATAAATGGATAATTGTAATAAAGCATCATGTCTTTCTGGTGCAATTCGCCTTATATTATCGTTATAAAGCGCATTATCATTCTCGTATAGTCCCGAAATTGCCCCTTGTTTATATTTCTCCATCAGAAATTTTCGGTGTTGCTCAGTTTTTTCGGGATTTTGAACAGCCGGGTGGCCTTCGACCGCCCGCTGTGTTGTTTTTGGCGCTACCCCCCATCTCAGTGGTTTTCTGTCTTTACGCCGCCTTTTGTGTTCGTCACCTCGTTTAGCAAATTCAATCATAGCTAGTTTATTTAATTATAGCAGACTCAAATCAAAATTACTTTTTTCCTTAATTTTTGAGTTTGCTATAAGTGTATTTTAAAAAATTATTTCCTTATCCTAAAACCAAAACTAAATAAACTTTTTTTATTAAATATAAATTTTTATAATATCCTATAATTTTGGTAAATTTGTTTTGGTTTTACTATAAATAGCGAAAAAAGATATTTTAAACCATAAAAACATACTGTCAAGTTTTTTGGTAAATTTTTTTTGAAGACGATTTTATATATTTACCTAGTTTTCAAGGCTGGCGGTCCGTCAAAAGCTGTTTTTATTTTCTCTAATTCTGCCTGACGCCTTCTTTCATAGATTTTTTGAATTTCCTTGATTTTCTCTTGTTTTTTGCCTGGATCCAGCCCAGTTTCCAGCAGACTGGCCAAACTGACTATAGTTTGCCAGATCCATTTATTATGGTCTGTAAATCCGCGATGAGGTTGGCCTGTGCCAAATCTATTGCCGTATTTTTCCAGCCTGTTTTTTAAGGGGGTAGATCCTACATTCTAAGTTGAAGTGCACCACTTTCTTCTTTTTGTTTTTTATATTTT
>CAYNBK010000115.1:0-3156 GCA_964395485.1 uncultured Pseudomonadales bacterium | reverse complement strand
GTAATCCACCCCAAATAATGTGGTTGTGCCTTCACAGGCGCTGGGAGTAAATATGGGAGTATCCAGTTTGACAAAATTATTATTGGTAAAAAAACCGTTTATTGCCGTTTCGGTTTCCGCCCTTATTTTTAAAAGCGCTCTTTGACGCGGTGAGCGGAGCCAAAAATGACGTTGATCCAGTAAAAATGACACGCCATGCCCCTTTTTCCCGATTGGGTAGTTTTCATCAGCGTTCTGAAAAATTTCAATCTTTATTACCGCCAGTTCATAGCCGCTGGGGGCTCTTTCATCTTCCTTTACCAAACCCTGCACTCTTATACTGCTTTCCAAATTCAGATTTTTTGCCGATTCAAAAAGCTCTGCGCCTAGTTCGTTTTTTAAAAGCACTGCCTGAATTGTGCCTGTTCCATCCCTTAATTGCAGAAAAATAATACTGCCGGAAGAGCGTAAATTATAAACCCATCCCTCGACAGCAGTTTCTTGATTGCAAAACTTAGCAATATCGCTCAAAAATATTTTTTTGATCATTTTATAAGTTCTCCAAATCCGGGTGTTTTGTATGCCAATTTGTTTCGGTTTGAAATTTGGTACCAGCCTCAAAAAGCAGTTTTTCACTTTTTTGCTGGCCGATTATCTGCATCCCCAAAGGCAAATTATCCTTGCTAAATCCGCAGGGCAATGCCAGAGAGGGTACACCGGCAGGATTTATAGTAACAGTATAAGCGTCTGCCAGCCACATCGCCAAAGGATCGTTTGTTTTCTCGCCGATATCAAACGGCAGTGTGGGCGAAACCGGCGCGATAAGCAGATCAACTCTGGAAAAAACATTGTCAAAATCTTTTTTCAATAGCGTTCTTACTTTTAAAGCCTTTTTATAATACTCGTCAAAGTAACCGCTGGAAAGAGCATAAGTTCCCAGCATTATTCTTCTTTTGACCTCCGGCTCAAAATACTCTCTCCCCCTGCCGAAACGGATACCGTCATACCTTGCCAGGTTGGCGCTTACTTCACTCATGGCAATGAGGTAATAAGCCGCTATTGCATATTTGGTATTAGGCAAAGAAACCATACTTAGCCTGCAGCCCATTTTTTCAAACACTTTCCCTGCCTGAAGAACTGCCTGTTTTATTTGAGGATCTATTCCCTCACCCAGGTATTCTTTAGGGATACCGACTTTCTTTTTAAAATCAGCCCTCTTTGGGCTTAAAGCTTCTTTATATTTATTATCAATTTCCTGCAAACTGCTGGCGTCCATTTCATCTTTTCCGGCGATTATGCTCAAAACCAAAACCAAATCATACACACTTTTACCAATAGGGCCAATTGTATCAAGAGAGGAGGCATAAGCCATCACTCCATAGCGGCTTACTCTGCCATAACTTACTTTAAGGCCCGATACAGAACAAAAGCTGGCCGGCTGCCTTATTGATCCACCAGTATCTTCGGCGATAGAAAAAAGGCCCATACCGCTGGCTACCGCAGCCGCTGACCCGCCGGATGACCCGCCGGGTACTTTTTTACTATTCCATGGGTTTCTGCTTGTTTGAAAGCCAGAGTTTTCGGTAGAACTGCCAAAACCAAAGGGGTCGCAGTTTGTCTTGCCGATCAGTATCGCGCCTGCTTGGTCCAAGCGGTCAATAACGGTCGCGTTATATTGAGGCATAAAGCCTTTCAGTATTTGAGAAGATCCTGTACTTTTTACTCCTTTTGTACAAAAAACGTCTTTAGCTGAATAAGGTATAGCAAATAGTGGTTTTCTATCAAAAATGTTTCTCTCTTTTGCAATGATTTTGTCAGCTTCCCTGGCTTTATCCAATGCTTCATTTTTACATACGGTGATAAACGCTTTTAGTTTCTTGTCATATTTTTCAATCTGCTTTAGGCTGGCTAGAGTGAGCTCTTCCGCGGAAAATTCTTGCTTTCTAAGACCAGCCAGCGCTTCTTTTATGGTGAGTCGTAGTATATCTATCATTCCAATACCGCCCTTACCTGAAAAAATGATTTATAAGTTTTTTTAGCCTGAGATTTTGCCTCATCTGCCGATAAACTGTTTTTGATTTTATCCGCTCTTGTGATGTATTCAAGCCCACTTACCTGGCTGGTTGCTTTTACGTCATTCAGCTTTAATTCTTTCAGAACATCCATAAAAGCCAAAATTTCACCCAGCTGCAGCTGAAAATCTTTCACTTCCTTTTCAGAAAGATCCAAACATGCCAATTTTGCTATATGCAGTACTTCTTCGCGCGGTAATATATTATTCTTTTTCATAAAAAAAACCAGCCTGCTTGGTGCTTGGTTAGTTATAAATTTTTTACCAAGCACCAAGCTAAAAATCTTGCTGTTGGTAGTAATTAAGACAATAAGACATTGTTTTTATCTTAATATATCTACCTTCATCTGTTAGTATTTTAATTTTAAAAACGTAAGCCTTGTTAGATCACTGATCAAACACCGAAGGACTTAAAAAATATCCTTTATAACTTATCGTTGTGTTTGCTAATGCCTCTTTTTGTGATAGTGATTTTTCAATTTTATCACCTCTTGTAGAGTTAGTAAGTCCCAGGGTATGGTATGTTGCTTTTTGTTTGTTAATTCTTTTGCGCAAGTTATCAAAAGCATTAAGAAATTCAAAGCTCTTTTTCAACTGCGAAGTAAACCACTCTTTCTCCCTTTTAGCCACGGAAATACGGTGGGCTTTAGCTATTTGGTCAATATCTTTTACGGAAAAAGATCTTATTGTTTTCATTTTAATTTATTCTGTGACTTATTTTATACCATCCCATTCTTTGTTCATAGGCATAGGCCGCATTCAAAATATTTTGCTCTGACAATGCTGGCCCATATATATTTAGTCCTACTGGTAATCCCCTGACAAACCCGCATGGTATAGATATCCCCGGAAAACCACATAGAGCCGGAAGTTGAGCCGCCATATCGACAACTTGACGGTATTTATCAGTCTTACTATTGCCATGATAGCGTCCATTCCTAAAAAATCCTTTCTTAAAAGCAATACTGGGAGACATCGGGCTAACGATCAAATCAACATCCTCAAAGACTTCATTAAAATCATGCATTATTATTGTACGCAGTTTGAGTGCTAAGGTGGACCCCATTGTCAATACAGAAAATCGACAATGCTTAGATACCCTTTTT
>CAYNBK010000114.1:0-3220 GCA_964395485.1 uncultured Pseudomonadales bacterium | reverse complement strand
GCGGCTATTGGCTCCTCTTTTGACCAGCTCGGCATGTCTTTTGGCTGCAGCAATAAACAGGGCCGCAAAAAAAATTGTTAAAAACAGCCAAACAGACAAATGGTATCCTGTAATTATTTCACTTCCTAAAATCCTTAACATAAAAGAGGTGGCGATGCTGAATAGATCAAGAACGGCGGTTTTTTTAAAAGACAAGGTATAAAAAACATGAAGCAAGACAAAAAAAACACTTAAAAGGAATAATGAAAATTTCAGAATATAGGCTAAACCCAATGCAAAAACAAGTAAAACGACTATCATCCCCGTGCTTTGCTTTAAGGTAATTTTACCGGCCGCCAGCGGTCTGTTTTTTTTCAGCGGGTGCTTTTTGTCTAATGGCAAATCAACAATATCATTAAATAGATACGACGCTGATGAGATACCACAAAAAACCAAGAAAGCAAGAAAGGATAATCCCAACAAATAAGGGTCAAACAACTTTTCATTAAAAAAAATGGCAGAAAACAGTAGTAAATTTTTAATCCACTGCTGGGGTCGTAGAGATAAAAACAATGGTTTAATATTTAATTTTAACACTTTGGTTATAGTTAAAAATCTGATAAACTATCTTTTTATACTAAGTAAAATTTTACCATAATATAGCATCCTTATAATATGTCAAATTTTCTTATAATTTTTTATTGGTATCTTATTTTTTTCCTGTTTGGGATGGGCTTGCTACCTCTTATTACCATAATCTTCCCTTTATTGAGAGATAAAGGCTATGCTTTTTCCAAGCTTATCGGGGTCCTTTTATTTTCTTATACCATATGGCTACTTTCCAGTTTTAAGATATTTAACTTTCAATGGGCGGGAATTTGGCTTTTGCTTTTGCTGGCTATTCCCTGGCTGCTGGCTTTTTACAAATTCCCTTTTATCAAAGAACAAATTCTCCAAAGCTTTAAAAAGCTGAAAAAAATATGGTTTTTAGAAGAACTCATCTTTTTGTTTGCTTTATTTTTCTGGTGCTTTATCCGCTCTCAACAACCCAATATCGACGGTCTGGAAAAATATATGGATTTCGGTTTTGTAAACTCTATTTTGCGAAGCGGCTTTATGCCTCCCAAAGACATGTGGCTTACCGGATTTACGATAAATTATTACTATTTTGGGCACTTTATCGCCGCCTTTCTTATTAAGCTGAGCTCTATCCCCGCTCAATTTGGCTACAACCTGATGCTGTCTACGGTTTTTTCTTTAGCTGTTTCTACTGCTTTTTCCTTTGTTTACAACTTTAGCTATGTATTAAATAAATCCTCAGTAAAACTAAATATATTTGCCGGCCTACTAGCCGCTGAACTGGTAAATCTGGCGGGAAATCTGCACGCTGTTTTTTTTGCCTTTAAAAAAGGTGTCTCTTATTGGTATCCGGATGCCACCCGTTTTATCGGGTACAACCCCGACGTAGCAGACAAAACCATTCACGAATTTCCCAATTATTCTTATGTTGTCGCCGACCTGCACGGCCACATGATCAACATCCCCAATGTTATTTTGGCTCTGCTTTTTATTTTTTACTTTACTTATTTTCTCCTCAAAGACAAAGGACAAAAAATTAAATACCTGTATAGTGGCTTGCTGGGACTACTCCTGGCTATACTTTACATTACCAACTCGTGGGATTTTCCTATATATTTTGCTTTGTTTTTATTTGCTCTGGCAGTTAGCTTTTTGCTTGATTACCGCAAAAACAAAAAAGAGCTGGCCAACTTTATCCTCTATCCTGTTATTGCCTTTATATCGTGGTTTATCCTGACGCTTCCCTACAGCCTGAATTTTGTCAACTTCGCCAAAGGAGTAGAACCCACCTGGACTAGATCCCTGCTGTATCAACTGGGTGTTCTTTGGGGCTCTGGTGTCTTTTTTGCTATATCTTATTTTACTTATCAGGCTTTTCACTTTATCAAAAACAAAAAGGAGCGCAAAAAGCTCGATATTGGCCTGCTTCTTCCTGTTTTAATGTCTGTTACTGCCATAGCTCTTTTCATTTTTCCTGAATTTTTCTACCTCAAAGATATTTATATTAAAGAATATTACCGGGCCAATACTATGTTCAAGCTGGGCTACCAGGCTTTTATTCTTTTTGGCCTTATTTCCACCATAGTTTTTGTTTATTTTTTCAACAAGAAAAGCAGCAGCAAATTGGGATTTATAGTTAAAAACGCCTGGCTTAGTATAGCTTTATTATTTATTATCTCTGTTTCTGTCTATCCTTATTTTTCTATCCGCGGCTACTATGGCGATCTTAAAAAAGCAGGTTCGCTGGACGGCTGGCAATACCTGACAGAAAGATTCCCGGGAGATTTGGCAGTTATCAGCTGGCTGAAAAACAATGTCTCTGGCCAGCCGGTAGTTTTAGAGGCAGTGGGCGATTCTTATACCAACTATGCCCGCATCTCTGCCAACACCGGACTGCCTACCGTCCTCGGGTGGCCGGTGCACGAGTGGCTATGGCGCGGTTCCTACGATATTCCGGGCAAACGCACAGCCGAAGTCCAAGGCGCTTATGAAAGCCAAACCCTGGAATACCTCCAAAATTTCTTGCAAAATTACCAGATAAAGTACATTGTCGTTGGCAAACTGGAACATGATAAATACAAAAATCTGAACGAAGACAACATAAAAAAAGTAGCCAAGCTCGTTTACTCCGATTCCGGCACTTTTCTATATCAGGTAGAATAAATCTCTTGCTTGTTCTACGGCCAAAAAGTAGAAAAGGAGATTGATCTAAGTTATTTTTAAATCTCTTTTAAACAGATTATTATAGTAAAAAATAGTAATTTTATATATAATAATAACGATGGCAAAACAACTACCACATCAAATAATTAAGTATTTTTGGGGGGATAATCTTAGTAGCTTAAGCTGGGAAAAACATAAACAATTTATTCTTCAAACCCTGCTTGAAAAAGGAGACCAAGAAGCAATAGCATGGCTTTTTAATCGAGCCAAAAAAGCAGAAATTAAAAGCATGCTCCCCTCCCTCAAGCTGAGTAAAAAATCTGCCGGTTTTTGGAATTTTTACTTGTCTTAAATTATGAAGAAACTATACATCGACACTCTGCCTGCTTCCACTTCAAAACTAATAAGTTTAATACAAAATAAAAACCCAAAATTTTTAAAACTGTTTTACCTGTCAGGCGGCACCGCTTTATCTTTACAAATAGGGCACAGACAGTCA
>CAYNBK010000113.1:0-3227 GCA_964395485.1 uncultured Pseudomonadales bacterium | reverse complement strand
CTTAAATCCGGCCGCCGTTTTATCGGGTCATCCGGGCGCTTTGCCAAAAATTTTATTTGAGAGCTTGAACTGGTCAAGTCTTTTATTTTTTCCGCCAACAGCCGGATTTCAATCTCTTCATCATTGCCAATATTATAAGTTTCTCCCGGGTTTTTTCTACTAAGCCCTATTTCCAGGATTACCTCCACCAAGTCGTCAATATAACATAAGCTCCGGGTTTGCCTGCCGTCTCCATAAAGGGTTAAAGGCTTATTTTTCAAAACCTGGGTGATTAAATTACTTACTACCCGACCGTCATCTGCGCGCATGCGCGGACCGTAAGTATTAAAAATTCTTAGGATATTGCCTTGTATTTTGCTCTTTCTCATAAAATCCGCCGTTAATGTCTCACCAAAACGCTTTGATTCATCGTAAACACTGCGAGGTCCCAAGGGGTTTACATTACCAAAATAGCTTTCCTTTTGGGGATGCTCCAGCGGATCTCCGTATATTTCCGAAGTTGATGCCAAAATAAAATATGCTTGGTTTTTGGCTGCCAGCTTTAGCATATTCAGAGTCCCGACAGAATTTGCCAGGGCAATTTCTAAACTTAGCTTGTCAAAATCGTCCGGAGATGCCGGGCTGGCAAAATGAAATAGAAAATCAACTTTTTCAAAAAAACCAGCTTCCTCAACCACATCTTGTTTAATAAATTTAAAATTGGGTTTTTTTGTCAGCTCATCAATATTTTCCTGTCTGCCGGTGACCATATTGTCTATCCCATAAACAAAACAATCCCTCGCCAGCAAAACACTAGTTAGATGAAAACCGATAAACCCGGCACAGCCGGTAATAAGAATTTTATGCATAAAAATATATTGCTAAATTGTTTTATTAACTTATTGTTTTAAATTCTCTTAACAATTCAACAATATAACAATACAATTATTTATATCCCTTTTTCTTTTTTCAGATCTTCCTCAACCATTAACTTCACCAAGTCATTAATACTGGTTTTTGCCTGCCAGCCTAATACTTTTTTAGCTTTAGCAGCATCGGCTACCAGCATATCCACTTCTACCGGCCGCATGTATTCTTTTTTCTGCTCAACATAATCATGCCAGTTTAAACCAACTTGATCAAAAGCCAATTGGCAAAATTCTTTTACACTATGAGTGCTCTCTGTCCCTACCACAAAATCTACCGGCTTATCTTCCTGCAACATCAGCCACATCGCTTCCACATAGTCCGCGGCATAGCCCCAGTCGCGTTTGGATTCCAAATTGCCCAAATAGAGCTTGTCTTGCTTGCCCAGCTTTATCCGTGCCGCCGCGTGGGAAATCTTTCGCGTCACAAACTCCAATCCGCGGCGCGGAGACTCATGGTTAAACAGTATTCCCGATACGGTAAACATATTATAGCTTTCCCTATAGTTTACCGTAATCCAATGCCCGTACACTTTGGCCACACCATAAGGACTGCGGGGATAAAATGGAGTATTTTCATTCTGCGGTGTTTCCCGCACCTTGCCAAACATCTCCGAACTGGAAGCTTGATAAAACTTGGTGTCTGGCTTTACCAGGCGGATTGCTTCAAGTGCTCTGGCGACACCCAGAGCTGTTACCTCGCCGGTTAGAACCGGCTGGTCAAAAGAAGTATGGACAAAACTTTGGGCAGCCAAGTTATAAAACTCGTCCGGCATACATTTTTTCACCGCATAAGAAAGAGAGTGCTGATCCATCAAATCGGCAGAAATCAACTCCACCCGATCAACAATATGTTTAATGCGATCATAATTTGGTGTCGATGTCCGGCGGGTAATACCAAAAACCTGATACCCTTTTCCCAGCAAAAACTCTGCCAAATATGATCCGTCTTGTCCGGTAATACCGGTAATAAGTGCCTTTTTCATAAATGTTCTAATATACTATAGTATTGGCAAAACAAATTTGTATTTTTTTTGCCAATAATATATAAAAATTGAATTTGTATTTAAATAAACTAATCTGCAAGCAGATTAGCATACTAAGCGAAAATCAAATTATTTTCAAAAAGTGGTAAATTTGATTTGCGCTTACTATAATATTCTAAATCCTAAATAATTTTTTAATTTTACAAAAAAATAGATTTTAGGTATTTGAGTTTTGATCATTTGGGTTTGTTTAGGATTTAGTTCTTAGAATAATTAGAATTAGAATTAGAATTAGAATTTAATTTATTATGATTTTTTATAAAATCATAATCATATCTTACCATCTTTTGCATCATTTCTTTAAAACTGGTTTTGGGCCGCCAGCCAAGTATTTTTTTTGCTTTGCCGGCATCTCCGTATAGGGCCTGCGGGTTTTCCTTGCGGTAAAAACGCTTATCTCTTACTATATATTTTTTCCAGTCAAGTGACAACTCCTCAAAAACAATTTGGCAAACATCTTTGACCGAATGCAGTACTCCGGTGGCGATGATAAAATCGTCCGGCTTTTCTCCCTGCAGCATTTGCCACATAGCCTCTACATAATCAGGTGCATAGCCCCAATCCTGCTTTGCTTCCAAGTTGCCCAGAGCGAGTTTTTCTGCCATACCCAGTTTTATTTTAACAGCGCCTAAACTTATCTTTCTGGTGACAAAATCTTCTCCCCGCCGCTCTGACTCGTGATTGTATAAAATACCGGAAACAGTAAATAGGTTAAAATGACTGCGAAAGTTTTGCACGCTAAAATGGGCGGCGGCTTTTGAGACAGCATAGGGATCTTTGGGTGCTATTGTGGTTTTTTCGCTTTGGGGGTTTTCTGCCGGATCACCAAATATTTTGGCAGTAGAGGCCTGATAAAAACGGCTGTTGGGCAAAAAATCCCGAATAATAGTCATTATCCTAACCGGACCAAGAGCATTGACGTCAAAAGTGGATACGGGCTTTCCCCAGCTGGCCGGTACAAATGTGATACCACCGAGATTATAAATTTCATCCGGTTTGTGTTTGACTATTAATGTTTTTAAACTCTCAAAATCGGCCAAATTACCACGTTCTAGAATTAATTTATCTTTAATGTCTTTTATGTTTTCCAGGCCCAATTTGTCAGAATAAACCATACCCACAACAGTGTACCCTTTCCCCAGCAAAAACTCTGCCAAATATGATCCGTCTTGTCCGGTAATACCGGTAATAAGTGCCTTTTTCATAAATGTTCTAATATACTATAGTATTGGCAAAACAAATTTGTATTTTTTTTGCCAATAATATATAAAAATTG
>CAYNBK010000112.1:0-3234 GCA_964395485.1 uncultured Pseudomonadales bacterium | reverse complement strand
TCCCTTTTTTTGCTTCTCTGGTTCTCTTTTTCTTTGCTTCTCCGGCAGTCTGGCTCTTCGACCCCGGTTCTTCCACCGCTTCGCGGTAAATAAGCACCCCTAAAAAAGAACCAACACAAAGGCCGAAGTTAAAAACAATTAACAAATCAATCATCAAAATTAATTGAATAGTTTTTATATAATAACAATTTATCGCCTTGATACACTAAAGACAAATTATCCGTGTCTAAACTATCTGTCTTGGAAACGATAATATAATCAATTAGATGATCTTCAGGCTTTTTGTAATATATATAGCGTCTTCCAGAAAAAAAATAACTCAACTTTGGTGTAGTCAATATTTTGCTGTTGTTGCCAATAATTTTATCAATCTGTTTCATTTCCAAGGGACTTATTCCGTTTGAATTTACGTAGTAACGAAACGCTTTTGCAAAGAAAATAAAATTAACAAAAAATACAAGAAATAAGTATAGGAAAAAAACATTGCTCTGCTTTCTACTTTGATCAGACTTAGATATTTTTGCGAAAAAAAGCAAGATGCTTAAGAACAAAATGGGAACAAGCAATGTCTGATAATGAAAGTCCATAGTTTGCATTATTGGCCTGCTAGACAATGTATTAATTAAAAAAGTCGGCAAAGCAACTAGGATAAAAGTATTAAAAACCGGCAGGTATAAAAATGAATCTAAGACTCTTATTCCATATGTTAAATATTTTGAGGCCAGGTCTTTGCCTATAAGTAACTTAGGTTTACTGATTATATTTCTCATTACTTCATATGGGGAACTACCCAGCCAGCCATAGGCGTTTACCTCAGAGTCTGCGTTGAAAAATGTATTTGTTTCAAGTATAGACATCTTAGTTATTATCTTCATTGCCAGTAAAAAATAAAATATTGAAAATACCGAACATAATAAAGCCCACCTGCCCAGCGGATTTCTTCTATCTTTAAAGTAAAGATAAATGCCATAGGGAAAAATTAAAAAGACAACGCTTTCTTTACAAAAAAGAGCCAAAAGCACAGTAACTAAAAAGAGAGCTTTTCTTTTATTTAAATAAAAATAGTAAGATAGAATAAAAAAACACACAGCAATAACCTCCGGATGAAATGCGTCCATTAAGTAAGCAAGGGTTAAACGATGGTAGTAAAATATATTTTGGACAAGTAGAGCGCTTGCCTTGCTGTTAAATAAAGTCAGACTAATTAAATATAGGCCGATTCCGGCAATTCCGGTAAAAAATAACTGTATTAAAAGTAAAAATAGTGGTCTTTGAAACAATGCATAAGGGATGGCAACTAAATATAAAATCGGTTCAAAGTGAGAATCTGAGTTTAGCTTCCCAAATACAGTCGAAAATGGGGAAAGTCCATGAACAATCCTCCAGACAATTTGATTATATGTTTCTAAATCGTACATAAATTCTTCTGTTAAGAAGTATTTTTTATAAAGCAACAAATAATAAAGTAAAACAAAGACAAAAAAAGATATAAACATTAATAATCTGTTAGATGAAATAATTCGCTTAGTATTTATATATATCTTAAACAAGACATTCATTTGCTTATATAATACAATCAGACTTAATTATGAACAATAAGCTTATTGGTTTTTTGCTAGGAAAAAATACAATTATTACCCCCGACTATGCCCTTTCTGATCTATGGAATCATTATATTCCCTTAAAATATGCATTTTTTTCTGCTTTGAAACAAGGAAGGTTTTTGCTATGGACTGATAAACTGGCAAATGGTTTTCCTATTTTTGCCCAAGGACAAGTAGGTGCTCTAAATTTACTAAATTTGGTCTCGTTCGGACTTTTACCATTTAAAACTGCTTTAGTTCTTTTTTATCCGCTAAATTTGCTGATCGGTTTTATCGGTATGTTTTTATTGTTAAGGTTTAAAAATATCAAGCCATATCTGGCTTTTTTTTGCTCCGTCACTTTTATTTTTTCCGGTTTTTTTATCGGACAGCATGCCCATCAGGATATTTTTCAGGCCGGCCTGCTGCTGCCATTCTTATGCTTATTTTATTTAAAGGCAGTCAAAAACAGAAAAATTAAGTATTGGGCGGCTTTTGCCTTTATCCTTTCCCAACAAATTTTTACCGGCAATTTGCAGGTTCCATTCATTTCGATGGTAGCCATCTTATCTCATGGCGCCTGGCTGGCTTTTTTTACTAAACAAAAGCGACTGGAAAATACTATGAAAATATATCTTCCTCTTTTTATTTCTGTCTTATTTGCATTCATGCTGTCAGCCATACAAGTCTTGCCTACCTGGGAGTACACAAGTCAGAGCGTCCGTGCCGCCGGCCTGAGCTACCAAGAGGTAACCTCCTATCCTTTTGCCATTAGAGATCTTGTTGGCCTTATTTATCCCTTTACTTTTGGCAACCCGGCAAATGGCAGCTACCCACCACTTTCTATCTCTCATGGTATTTTTTGGGAAAACCTATTTTTTCCGGGCTTTTTTATCCCATTTTTTTCCTTATTCGCCTTTCTCAACAAAAAAAGGGCTCATCAGGTAAAATTTATCGGCTTTTTATTATTCTTTAGCTTGCTTCTGGTGCTCGGTAAACATTCACCTTTATATTTTATTTACACTTTCTTTCCTTTTATGTTTTTTCGTGTACCTTCAAGATTTTTATTGCTCAGTATATTTTCTTTAATTTTTTTGTCTGCCTATGGGCTGGAGTTTTTAGAAAGATACATGAAAAAAGGCCGAATTTATTTACTATTTGCTTTGCTGGTATTAAATTTTTCCAGCCAATACTATCTGATAAAAAGTTACCTTCCAACTGCCAGCCTAAGCCAGGCTTTATCTGCCCCCCAAACCATACAGTCCCTAAAACCAAACGCAGACAGCAAAATCTACAGTCTCTTTTCATCCGAAAAATGGAATGAGGCCTTTTACCAAGGATGGGGGAGTCCGGAAAAATTTATTACCCTCCAGGAATACCTACCCGCCAATATCAACCTGCTTTGGAATCTAAAAAGCGGACAAATCCACAACAGCATTCCTTTAAAAACCAACTATATGCTTACTTCTTTGATCGAAAGCGGCATTGACCGATCAGGGGTAGAAATATTTGTCAAACCTAACACCGTCAAGCTGTGGCAAATATTAGGCATTACCGGTATTATTTCCGCTTATCGTATCACCAACCCCGAAGCTGAGCTAGTTCCGATGCAAACTGAAAACTACTATACTTACCAGCTGAAAAACAGCCT
>CAYNBK010000111.1:0-3321 GCA_964395485.1 uncultured Pseudomonadales bacterium | reverse complement strand
TTATTTAACAGCAAAAATACGTGACATGCCGCTGCCCCCGGTAGCGCTATTTTGTGACCAAGATTCGGGATCGGAGTCTATTATAGTATAAGTACCGGCAGGAATTTCTTCGTCCGGGTAGGAAGTCCAGTAAGCATCTGGTACACCGCCTTGGCCGGGACTGCCCTCTGCCGGCCAGGGACCAAATATATCACCGTTTTCATTTTCCAAACTAATTTCTCCGGGTATTTTGCCATGGGCATTGTTCCAGTGATAGTCTTGAATGGAGTAGATTAGCCTATTTTCACTGATAGTAAAAATAGTAGGAGCAGTTGGCTCATTTATTACTCCCATAATATTGTGGTTTTGAAATATTTCCTCCAGCTCGGGCTCAACAGTGGGGGAAAGTTCGGTACTATCTGTGGCGTCAACACTAGGGCTAATGTTTATTTCCGAGCTTGGACTTGATTCGTTTGTGGGGGGATTTGTATAGATGTTCGATTCTTTAAGCTTGCACTCATATGGACCGATATTGCATCCACCAAGAATAATTGAGGTAAAAAGTAAAAGGCCAGCGTATAAAAATATTTTTTTCATAGCTGAAAATATAATAATAAAAATTATAGTACTTTGCAAGGAGCAAAAGGAAGTCAGATTTTTAAACTAACTGGCATGATTTTTAGCAAATTATGTTTGCTATAATATTTTGATATATAGAAAGCAAATAAAGGAGAAAAATCTATGGCTAATTCCGACAAGACAAAAATAATAGAGAGCAAACTGGCAGTGGATATAAACCTGGATACGACCCCGATTTTGTATACAGATACGGTATTAATGAGTACCAACGAAAATGGAGTAGTCCTTGATGTTTGTCAGAAACTGGGGAATGCCAACAGGCTTAGAATAGTCTCCAGAATAGGCATGAGCCGCGAGCACGCCAAAAAAATTATTGAGAAATTGGCACAGTTATTGGCTATGAGCGAGGGGCGTCTGCAAACAGATTTGGCAAAAAAAAATAAAGTAGTGAACTGAAGCGCTTGTTGCACAGATAAGTGAAGCAAGAATACCTATCCTTTAGAGCGGGTGAAGGGAATCGAACCCTCTTCTCAACCTTGGGAAGGTCGCATTCTACCGGTGAACTACACCCGCTTTTAAAAAATATTCTAGCGGTTTAGCGGGGGAGATTCAACACCTGGCCGATTTCTATCTGGTCAGGGTTTGTAAGGTTGTTTGCCTCGGCAATACTGGGCCACTGGTAGCCGTCGGCATAAGCCCTGATCGCAATAGTCCATAAGCTGTCACCCTTTACTACAGTATAGCTATCTCCGTTTATAGCGGGTACAGCCTCTGCCGTCATAACGGGTTTTATCACTTCCGTTTGGGGGATAGTAAGCTCCTGGCCGACATATAGCATATTAGCATCTGCCAAATTGTTTTCAGTAGATATATCTACCCAGTTGTAACCGGAACCATAAAACTTTTCTGCTATTTTCCATAGATTGTCGCCTTTGGCTACTGTGTAGTTTTGCGGCAGTCCATCCGGAACCTGCTTGCCTTCATCATTGGTAATAAGGTTTACTTCCTGGTTGTTAAACTGATCTAAGGGGTTTTCTTCTGCCGGAAGTGGTCCGCTTTTACCGCTCTTAAAATAATTAAATATCAAAACACCTATAACTATCACTACTAAGGCACCAAGAAAAGTAGAAACAGTCGACTCATTTAGTTTAAAATATGAAGTAATTTTTTCTTGAAGGGATATGGTTTTTTTCTTTGTGGCCATTTTTCTTATTTTGTTCGGGCAAGAAAAACAAAATTATAAGCTATTTATATATATATAAATAATGTTATATCATACACTTATAGGAAATGGCAATATGTAAAATTGCAACTTATTATTTTAATGGGTCTTAAATACTTTAAAATACAATATTGCCAATAAATAACATTAAATAACAGATATTGTTTTTTTAGGGAAGATTTGTTAAGATTTGATATTAAAATAAGATAAATTCCAAACATATAGCTATAGATTGTGAGTTGGAATATAGATTTTATTTGGGGCTGTAGCTCAATTGGTTAGAGTATCCGCCTGTCACGCGGAAGGTCGCGGGTTCGAGTCCCGTCAGCCCCGCTTTTTTTAGTTAGCGACCGATTTTAAATATTAAACTCACAAACCAGCGGTAGGTGGTCGGAGATATCTAGCTTTGGACAGCGATGGGAAAGAACTTTTATGTTTTTGCTGACAAACAGCATATCTACTACTGCTTTGGCATAGCCCCCTTTATCTTTCCTTTTTCTTTTGATATTAAAAGTGCTTTTAAGTTCGTCTTTGAAGACATTAACAAGATGCTTTTCGATGTTTTTGACTACTTTAGTATCCGGAGTGAGGTTAAAGTCTCCGGCCAGGACTGTATATTGGTAGTTTTTCAGCTCCTTTTGGATAAGTCTTCCCATCCTAAAGCGCGCCGGATTGTCCTGCCCGTCAAAACCCCAAACGCCGTGTATATTTATAAGATCTAAATTCTTATTTTCTAGCTTAATTTTCAGATGTTGAAGGTTTTGAGGGCTGTTTGTGAAATCTTCGTGAAAATTGGACCTAAGCCAGCTTTTTTCGTATGAACTGTTGATAAAAACCGTTTTGGTGGAAAAAATGGGAAAGCGGGAAAAAACAGCATTGCCAAGCTCAATTCTGCCTTCGATCCGGTTGTCGCATAGCTCCGGAGAAAAAGAAAAGTAAAATGAGTGAAACATTTTTTTCAGAGTCTGCAGAGTTTTTAAGTTTTTTGGGAAATTGCTGGCTTTGCCATCATAAACCTCTTGAAGGATAAGTATGTCCGGATTTTCTTTTTGAAAGAAATTTATTATTTTTGACATCAGCAAGCCACCCTCGTAAAGATTTAGATCAAGCAGTTTTATTTTCACAATATGATATTATAGTACATATGATGTCTAACATAGAAATTTGTTGGGCAAGAGGAGACCTTGTACCTTATATTAAAGATGTTCCAAATGAAACTAATCCTTTGTCTTTGGCTAACAGCTGTGTTTTTAGAGATAATAAACCTGGAGAATCTGAGCCTGGAGTTAAAACCTATCTTTGTCAAAATCCCGAGAGAGCGTCAAACTATGCCAGTTTTTGCCCAGCCCTAAAGCAAAAATAAGTAAAACTTTAGCATTTTTGTTTCAATTCTTTTTGCCAAGCGTCTTGCATTTTTGTTTGCCAGATTTATAATAAAATAAGACAAGGGTATGATATATTTATAAGTATACCTGATAAGAATATAACTGTTTGACTACGATACGTTGTTAGGAGTATCATCTCTTAACAACGATGCTACA
>CAYNBK010000110.1:0-3389 GCA_964395485.1 uncultured Pseudomonadales bacterium | reverse complement strand
CTACTCCTACCCCATATCCGGTGCCTGACTGTTTAAACCTCACTGGCCCTACTCAATTAATAGTTGGCCAGCCGGCTGTTTATAGCGGCACCTTTGCCGGTAATGGCGATATTTTAACCGATGTTGGTTTGGGCATCTACAACAACAACAACACCTGCGATATAAGCACCGGCTTGTGGCTGCATGAATCCCAGAACTGTTCCAGCGGTTCCTGCAGTCATACTTTTCAAGCTTGGACACCTGTCAGCGCCGGTCAATATACGGTTTATGGAATTGCTTGGAATGATGGTCATGCTGAATGTCGCGGTGACTGCACAGAAGAACCGCTTCCTGGAAACAACCATTGCGGTGAATCCTGCTTTCCCTGCGCCCATTTATGTAAATTAGACACGGTAGTTTTTACCCCTAGTCCTACGCCTACTCCCACACCTACACCTACCCCAACACCAACTTTAATACCCACACCCACGTCCACTCCTACCGGTGTGATTTCGCCTACCCCAACCCCAACGCCAAAAGCAGAATTTCGTGTGATCAAATACAATGACAAAAACGGCGACGGCAAACGTCAGCTGGGAGAAACCGGTTTGGACTGGAATTTTAAATATCAAGTGAAACCAGCCGGAGAAGAAGTCTGGGGCGCCTGGCAGGACTTATCTGCCTATGATACAAAGCTGTGTTTTGACAGGGCTTATAGCTGGCTGGGCGGCTGCGGCGACGTGGTCAAGCTTAAACCCGGAGATATAGTCCGTATTGTCGAGCAGGATGAGTCAGAGTGGGAGCACACGACCAGCCCGGAAAAAGAGTTTGTTCTTTTGGCTGGTGAGCGTACAGCGGTGGAGTTTGGCAACCACAAAACCGAAGAAAAGTCCCGTTTCCGCGTGATCAAGTTTTACGACAAAGATAAAGACGGCTGGAAAGACAGCGAAGATTATGGTCTTTCCTGGGACTTTGAATATCAAATCAACAATGGGGACTGGCACGATCTTTCTACCGATGATGACGGATATAGCCAGGATATTGAGTTAAATTCGGCAGACAAGGTAGAGGTGAGGGAAAAAAGCAGAGGAGACTGGCATGTCACCACTGACGATGAACAGGAGTGGATTGCCCAAAGTAACATCCGGCACGAGTTTAAATTTGGCAATTACCAAGAAGAGGAAAAAAAGTTTTATGTGCGCGTATACAAATGGGAGGATAAAAATGCCAACGGGGCAGTAGATGGTGATGAATCCGGTCTGACCTGGGATTTTAAATATTCGGATGACTATGGTAATACCTGGCATGACTACCGGACATACAACGGCTGGGGAGAAACTCTGGAATACGGCATCGGCGCCAGCATTATTTTTAAAGAAAATATGCCGGACGGCTGGGAAGAAACTGCTTTAGTTTTTGACGGCAGCAGCAAGGGAGCCGTCAATGAAATTCAGTTTAAACCAGAAGAGGATAGGGGCGGACATACTTTTGAGCTTAAATACGGCAACCGCGGCAAACCGGCTTATCAGCCCCAGGTACTGGGAGAGTCAGATGTAGTGGAGGCACCAAAAACCGGGCCGGGAAATACGCTTATTTTCGGGCTTTTGGGCTTGGGAGCTTTAGGAGCAATATTGAAGATAGCGGCGCTGATAATATAGAGTGTTAAAGTTTATCACTCTGCCCATGAACCTTAAAAAAAAAGAAACCATTCTTTATGAAAGAGAAAAGGAACTAAACCCTTTAGCTCTAAAATGGGGATTTGTGTGTTGGGCAGGCTCACAAATCCCCATTTTGGGTCTAAAAATATACAAGTTTTTTCTATCCCATTTTGGCACTTTATTTATCATTTTAAGCTTTTCAATTTTACTTTTTTTCTATGGGCCCCTATTGTTTTACGAAGCCCGTTTTCAGACCGTCAAGCTTGTCCAAAAAAAAGAAAAAGCAAAAGTATCATATTTTGGCAAGTTGGCCGAGCGACAGCTGGAAGTGGTGGCCGAACAAGTGCCGGATGTTAATTTTTCTATTGTTATCCCCAAAATCGGCGCCAAAGCTAAAATAATCGAAAATATCGACCCGGCTGACCCCAAAGCATACAATACAGCCCTCAAACAAGGCGTAGCCCACGCCAAGGGCACATTTTTTCCGGGTATGCAGGGCAATATTACCCTTTTTGCCCATTCGACCGACTCGCCGGTAAATATCAGCCGTTTTAATGCTGTTTTTTATTTACTGCGGGAGTTGGAGAGCGGGGACATTGTTTATATATATTTCAAGGGCGCCAAGCGCAGTTACCGTGTTTATGACAAAAAAACACTCGAAGCAGATGATATAAGTTATTTTAAAAAAATACCCGGACAAGAAATTCTTATTTTACAGACATGCTGGCCGCCGGGAACTTCACTGCAGAGACTTTTAGTCTTCGCCAGACCGGTTTAATTGGAGGGTTTTTGGAAAAGCAAGTGTTTATATATATTTAGTTTATTTATTTGACAAATAATATCTAATGTCATTATATTATTTTAATGAAATATTTTGAACTGACAAAAGAAGAAAAGAAAATCCTTGAAGAGTATGAACAAGGGGAATATGTTGGCGTTAAAGATTTAGCCAAACAAAAAAAGTTGTATCAGAAGTATGCTAAAAACACATTGTCAAAAACGAGAAACATCAATATCCGACTGTCAGAAAAGGTTTTGGCTCGTCTTAAGGCCAAGGCAGCCGAAGCAGGCATACCATATCAGACTTTAGCCGCTTCTGTATTACATCGCTTTTCAACACAATAAATTATACAGCTTTAAGAAAACACCTGTAGACAGCAACTCAGAGAAAATATAGCAATTATAGAAGAGCCAATTGAGCTTGACACATTCATCTTAAATTGCTAAACTATAGTAAGCGCAAATCAAATTTACCACTTTTTGAAAATAATTTGATTTTCGCTTAGTATGCTAATCTGCTTGCAGATTAGTTTATTTAAATACAAATTCAATTTTTATATTATTGGCAAAAAAAATACAAATTTGTTTTGCCAATACTATAACACAGTATCGTTATTCTGGAGCTGGTCTATGGCCAATATCCAGAATCTATCATAAAAAAGTTTCCCTCTTACAATTATAATTTAGTATTTGAATTTCCTTTATTTTAATGTCAGGAGTTTGCTTCAGCATAAAAAAATGGGAATTGTTAATATGACAGTCTCAGACAAAAAAGATACTTCCAAAAAAGATGAAAAAACCTCAACCAGCATTGATGATTTAGTTGGTGAGAATACTCCAGCGCCCAAAGTCAAAGACAGCGCTCCGTCAGTATCAGCTCCGGCTTTAAACGATAGTCCCAGATCAGCTCCGCCGCGGACCGGCTACATGCCAAGAGGCAGGGGTTTTACAGGCATGGTAGAGGGCCGTCGT
>CAYNBK010000109.1:0-3397 GCA_964395485.1 uncultured Pseudomonadales bacterium | reverse complement strand
CGAAAATCAAATTATTTTCAAAAAGTGGTAAATTTGATTTGCGCTTACTATATTTTTGGCCGGTTCATATTTCTATTATAGTATAAGTTTTTGATGGTAAGGAAGCCTGATATAATAGCTTTATGGAGAATTTTTTCCCGAAAAAGGGTAGTAAAATCGCGGTGGCGATGTCCGGCGGGGTGGATAGCGCGGCGGCGGCCAAACTGCTTTGTGAGATGGGTTATGATGTGGTGGGGTTTTGGATATATCTGAAAGAAGAACAAGTAGGGAATAAGTCTTTCGGAAATACGAATTTTGCTTCGGTTTTTAAATCGCCTGCGAATAGGGTAAATTTGTCAATAAAGTTAGCGGCGCAAGGCTGTAAACGTAAAAACGCTCAGCAAAATTGCATTTCCTTTATCCAAGCAAAAGGACATATTTTACCAGAAGGCTTAAATAACGCTGTGGAAACCTCGGAGTTTTTGCATATACCTTTTTATATTGTTGATTTACGGCAGGAGTTTAAAAAGTGGGTAATGGATGAGTTTGTACGGATGTATGAAAAAGGGCAAACGCCTAATCCTTGCGTTTTTTGCAACCGTTCGATCAAGTTTGATTTAGCTTTTCAGTGGGCAACTCAGGCGCTTAAAGTGGATTATATGGCAACGGGGCACTACGCGCGCATAGCGCGCGAAACTCCAAACTCCAAACTCCAAACTCCAAAAGCAAAGATAAAATCATATTTACTGCAGGCCAAAGATAAAAGCAAGGACCAGAGCTACTTTTTGTATGCGATAGATAAAAAAATACTTGATAAATTAGTATTTCCTCTTGGGACATTTTTAAAAGAGGATGTTAAAAAACTAGCCGGAAAGTGGCATTTGCCGGCCACTGAAAGTAAGGAGTCAGAAGACCTTTGTTTTACCAAAGATTGGCAAAAATTTGTAAAAACCCATGCAAAAAACATTATAAAAACCAGTTGCAAGGTGGTTGACAAAAAAGGCAATGAGCTCGGAAAAGGCAAGAGTTTAATTTTTTATACCACCGGTCAGCGGGTAGGATTTGAGATGAATCCGAAATTTAAAAATACCAAAACACCGAAATATTTTGTGGTGAGAAAAGAGCCAAAAAATAATCGGCTGATTGTTGGCAGTAAAAAAGAGGCCATTGTAAAAGAGTTTTTGTTAACAGACTTGAATTGGTTGGCAGAGCCGAAGGCTGATATGGTAAAGGTTTGGGTGAAGGTGAGGAGTACAGGAAAAATGTCAAAAGCTAGAGTAAAAAAGGAAAATAGAGTTTTAGAGTTTAAGAGTTTAAGAGTTTTAGGAGAAGAAAAAAATATTAAGCAAAAATGGAAAGTAGTATTGGAAAAGTCGGAGCCAGGAGTAGCGCCGGGGCAAGCGGGAGTGATGTATAAAAAGTTAAAAGTTAAAAGTGAAAAGTTAAAAGTGAAAGAGGGAGAGTGGGTGGTAATAGGAGGGGGGAAGATATATGAAACTTAAAATAAACCTTGTAAGAGCCAAAAGTATTCTTATTAAAACCGGCCTGCCGGGGAGTGATTGGGTGATAAACCCCTATAACGGCTGTACTTTTGCCTGCCGGTACTGCTATGCGGCCCAGATAGCCCGCTGGAAGCACCCGGGAGAGGAATGGGGAAGTTTTGTAGACGTGAAGGTGAATGCGGCAGAGCTGTTAAAAAGAGAGCTGGAAAGATTAGAAAAAAAGACTATTTTGTCTGCTTCACCTCGGGGGAGCCAAGTATGTCACCCCCGAGGTGCTACCCACAGAAACTTTGGCTCGGTATTTTTTAGCTCGGTTACTGATCCGTATATTGGCTTGGAGGCAAAATATGGTCTAACGCGGAGCTGTCTGCAAGTGTTGGCTGACTTTGGCTATAAGGGAAGTGTATCGGTGCAAACCAAATCTCCGCTAGTGATTAGGGATATAGATATTTTACAGCGCTTGCCAAAAGCGGCGGTGGGTTTTACGGTTACGACGTTGGATGATAAGGTAAGCCGGTTTTTGGAAGGCAAGGCACCGCTGGTGAGCGCCAGGCTGGCGGCTTTGGGGGAACTCAATAAAGCCGGCATTTCTACCTATGCTTTTGTCGGACCCATACTACCGCACTTTATGAATGACAAAACTAAGCTGTCTGCCCTGCTAGATAAGTTGGAAAATGTGGGAGTGAAGGAGGTGTGGTTTGAGCATATAAACCTAAGCCCGAAAATAAAAGGCAGGTTATTTGAATATTTACGGAAAGAAGCGCCGGAATTGGCAGAGGCTTTTAGCCGGGCAGACAGCGAGGAATACCGAGAGGGTTTGGAGAAAGTGATTTATAGCCTAATGAAGGGCAGAAAAATGAAAATGGGATTGGGGAAGGTGATACACCATAGGAAGGTGAAGAAAGGAAGTTGATAAATGGGAAACTGGAGGAACTATGCAGAAATTTAATGACAAAAAGTTCAGCGGTGATGAGCTGAAGGGCAAGGACTATGAGGATGTGTGTTTTGAGCGCTGTAAATTTGGCGGGTGTAATTTAAGGTTTACCGGCTTCAAACACTGCCGGTTTGTCATTTGTCACTTGCGACTTTTCAGGTGTGTTGTTTGATATGACAAACTTTTCCTATTGCAGTTTTCCGGAAAGCAAGCTTTCCAACCTGGATTTTTCCGAAACAGTGATAAAAGAGTGTGATTTTGTGGGGGCGGTGGTAAGAAATAGTATGTTTTATACCCTTAAACCGGGAACTGAAATTAAAAAGAGTTTTGACATAAAAAGCTGTATATAGTATTGGCAAAACAAATTTGTATTTTTTTTGCCAATAATATTTAAATAAACTAATCTGCAAGCAGATTAGCATACTAAGCGAAAATCAAATTATTTTCAAAAAGTGGTAAATTTGATTTGCGCTTAGTATATTTAAAGAATCTGATTTTAGCCAGACGGTGTTTATAAAATGCGATTTGAAAAAGACTGATTTTAGTAAAAGTAGGTTGGAAAGTGCTGTTTTTGAGAAATGCAACTTGACGGGTGCTTTCCGGGGGGTGGATATAGCAGGCGTTAATTTTGAAGGATCAGTGATTGATAAGACTGTTTTAGACATGAGCGGTTTTGTCAGTTTTGGAAAGGGAAAGGGATTTGTGTTGGGATAATCCCAAGACTCCTTGAGTGTGAAAACCCCAGAGCTAAGCGAGCCTGGGGCTATAAAGCCAGATACTTAGAAAAATAGCCTGGGTTATATCAAGAGGCAACCCCGGGGTTGACAATGGTTGCATATTTGCTGGGTCTTGACGCTTATCTTATGGGATATAAATAAGCTGGGTGGTAACTTTGTAGCCTTCGCCGGTTTTTTCTACGGTGTAATCAAAATCTGTTTGAGTAGGCATGGTTTCTTCGGTGGCTCCACAGCAGGGTAGTTTT
>CAYNBK010000108.1:0-3410 GCA_964395485.1 uncultured Pseudomonadales bacterium | reverse complement strand
GGGCGAGGCGGAAAACTCATCAAATTCGTTATGGTGGACCCGAGGGGAGTTGAACCCCTGACCCCTTCTATGCCATAGAAGTACTCTAGCCAACTGAGCTACGGGCCCAATGAATAAGACTGTTAGATATTTAGAGTTTAAGAGTTTTAGCAGAAAATTTTAGCTAAAATTCTAATTATCTTTAACTCTAAAACTCTTTTTTTACTTTCCCCTTTTGCCGCTAAACATTTGCAAGCGGCGGGAGTTAAGATCATTGAAAGAGCGGCTGGCCTGAAAACCGGGTTTTTTAAGCCGCCAGGATCGATTTTGTTTGTTATCAAAGCCGCCGAATTTTTTTGGCACTTTATTTACTGTTTTTTGCATCTTTTTACTTCATGCGGCTGTTGATTTACAGCTATTAACCGCTATTTTAACTTACTGCTTTCTTTATGTCCTGTGTGTTTTTGACACCGCCTGCAGTATTTGCTCAAAAGCAACTTGTCCGGATGTTCCAGTTTGTTTTTTGTAATAATGTAATTTTGGCTTTTGCAGACAGTGCAGACAAGCGCTATCTTTACTCTGGGACCTTTTTTTGCCATATATTTCTCCTTTAATTAGCAAGGGTGATTATAACAAAACAAGACTCTTTGTAAAAGTGGCAATACGAGACAGGCGGTAGAGTTAGATAAAAAAGACTCCACTAAACTATACTTCTTAACAACCCCACAACCCCACAACTTTAATAACTTCAGCAACTCAAATATATTAAAGTGGACTAGTTTTTTTTTAATAAACGATCGTATATTGAAAAAAAACATAGATTATGCCATAGTTAAGATGTAAAGCGTAACGCCTGTTGGGTAAAATATGGCAAAAAAGTTAAAAATATACGAACGATTACTTTTAGGTTTTGCTTTCACAGTTGATATTTTTGGAATGAGCGTAAGGAGCGGAAGGCAAATGTTGAAAATCTCATATTGGAATGATTGGCACAGAAAAGATGCCGATGCCATGGTTTTACACAACAGCTTGCAAAGAATGTTAAAAACAGGATATATTGAAAAAATTATTAAAAATAATATTCCATATATCAGGCTTACAAATAAAGCCCATGAAAAGCTAAAAAGAGATTTTAGTCTGCTTTGGATGCAAAAGGAAAGGTGGGACGGAAAATGGAGGTTGGTTTTTTTCGATATCAAAGAAAAAAGGAAAAACAAAAGGGACTCATTAAGAAAAAAACTGTTAGAACTGGGTTTTGCCATGTTGCAGAAAAGCACTTATATATCGCCCCATAAAATCGAAGCAGATATTTATGAATTTATTTAAGCAGAAAAGATGGATAGGGAAGTATTGGTGTTTGTTGGCGGAAACAAATATTTTTAAGACCCGAAAAGATTTGCGTGCAAAACCTGGAATTTGGATGAACTGGAAAACAGCTACAATAATTTATTGTTCAAAATTAACAGCATGAACAATAGCAAAGAAAAAATAAAAGAATTCAGAGAAGAATATTTGGAGCTGGTTTTAAAAGACCCATGTTTGCCATACGATTTATTGCCGAGCGATTGGCCTGCCGAAGATGTCAGAAGGGTCCTTCTTTGAAATAAGAACTCACTCCGGACTTATCAATAGATTGTCCCCTTTGTTTTATAAAACAATTTTTTTTATATATAATTTTTATTAATATACGATCGTTGGTGAAAAAAACACAAGAACAGACCGGGTTCATGGTTGTCTGGTTTTATGCTGGTTAAGAAAAATATAAGCGAAAAAATAATTTTGGACCAGTAGGATTGGTGGATGACAGCAACTTTATTTCAGTCGTGAGCGAAGCAAAACACCAAGCAAAAAAGCAGTCATTTCTGTTGCCGCGGGTGCGGCTTTTTATTGAGCGGGTAAATAATATTAGCCCGGTATGTTTAGGCTAGTAAGTGAACAACTTCCCAAAAACCCCATAAAGCCAGGCCGACAAAAAAGACCGATCCGGCAAAGGAAATCAGCGGGTTTTTGACCGCTTTAATGGTACGGCTGGGCGAGAGATATAAAAAGATATTAAGCACCATGTGTCCTAAGAGTACCCCGATTGAAAAGCCAAACACATTAACGATATTAAAAAGCGGGACATAACCGGCAAAATCATCTAATCCCAAGATAAAAGGTACGGTAAAGGCAAGGAGGAAAAGCGCTTTGAATGATCGGGCCTTGCCGCTGTTTAGAGACAGATCGGGGATAATATGTTTTAAAACCGGAGCAACAGCTTTGTTTATTTTGTCAAGATATTTTTCCAACGTTAGAACAAGTTTTTGGAATTGGGCGCTAAATTTTTTGTCATAGTCTTTGGCGTGCCCAAGCCCTTCCTCTGCTAACTTTAAAAGAACCAACGCGGCCAACAGAATCATCACCGCCATCAGTATTTTTATTTCCCGGAAAAAATCCCATAGCGTTAAAATAGCAAAAGTACCGACGGCGTTGCCCAGGGCGGTACCAATTTCTATTACTATCCGGTTTTTCCAGCCGGGGTTGGTACGCATAAGGTGGCCGATATAAATGGCAAAGTCAATAGACGTTTTCAGATAAATAGTCAGGCCGATGATAATATCCCGTTTTCTAATCTGTAAAAAAATTTGGTCTCCGGTAAAATGGTTTAGACTAAACACGACGGTATGTAAGAGGATCACCATTACTACAAAAACCACTACTGTTAAAAAAAGAGGAATGAGCTGTTGGTGAAGTAGATCTTCTTCTTTTAGCATAGGTCTAAGTATTATCCCACATCCAGTGCTTTTTTAGAATCATTGCTAACCAGGGGAATAGTAAGGCAAAAAACCGAACCACCTCCTTCTTTGGACCAAATTAATTCTATATCTCCTCCGACACCGTGCATGGCCGCTTTGTTGGTATATAAACCGTATCCGGTTCCACCTGCATCAGTTTTAGCAAAGCCGCTTTCTCCCGGTTGAAACAATTTAGTTTGGCGTTCAGCGCTTATGCCGCAACCACTGTCGGCAATATATATTCTTTGTAATTGTTTTTCCGGATAATAAGCAAACAAAACTGCAACATCACCTTCGCTGGCCGTAGCTTTAACTGCGTTAGAATAAAGGTTTTCTACTGCTCTTAATAAAGCAGATATATCAGTAAAAAAATTTGGAAGATCTGTTAATTCGATACGCCCTATCGTTAACATGTCAACTGGATGTTCCAGGTTTGATATAAAAAATTCCATCTTTTGTTTTGACTTATGATGTCTAAAATACTTACTAATATAGTTTAAAACCTGTGACATATTTGTTTCTACCATCACCGGAATTCCTAGCAATCTACAACAAGTATTTAATGTAACCATGGCAAAACGTTCCGTGGATGATCTTATCATTCTAAACGGCCGCTTTGCGGCAGAGATCCACGGCTTTAGCCGTGGGTGAATGAGT
>CAYNBK010000107.1:0-3410 GCA_964395485.1 uncultured Pseudomonadales bacterium | reverse complement strand
CCTGTATTTCAACCATTTCGTCTATTTTAACAGACGTTATCTAGGCAAGCCCCTAAATTATATCACTTATTTTCTTGATAAAGTGCCATAAGCTATAATATTTATTACAATGATTGTAAAATGTTTATTAAAACCGGGAAGTAAAGTTGAAAAGATAGTAAAGGGTGAAAATCTTTATACTGTTTATGTCAAAGCCCGCCCAAAAAACGGCGAAGCAAACAGTGCCTTTTTAAAACTGGCAGCCAAATACTTTTCTGTCAACCGGGCGCAGATAAAAATAAAAAGCGGGCTAAAATCTAAACACAAACTGCTGGAAATCAATTAAAAAATATAAAAGGAGGCAGTCTATGAAAGTACTATTAAATTGGTTGGCAAAAGCCTTTGTTTTGCTGGTGGTAGCCTATTTAGTTCCGGGTTTTTATATAGATACCTTTATTACCGCTTTGGTTTTAGTGGTGGTTTTGGCGGTTTTAAACCTATTGGTAAAACCTTTTTTAGCGCTTCTTACCTTGCCTGTTAATATCTTGACGCTGGGTCTTTTCACTTTTGTTATAAATGCTTTTATTCTTTGGCTGGCTTCTTATTTTGTTGACGGTTTTATTATAGATTCGTTTTTTACTGCCATTTATGCGGCGCTCGTTATGGCAATAGTTTCTTTGGTAGTAAACAAACTAATAAAATAGATAAAATAGATAAAATAGATAAATAAGATAAATAATCCCGTAAACTAAGCATGTGATCGCCTATCAGTTTTACGGGATTTTTACAGAGATTAAAAGATTAAAAAAACAGCTTTTGCTTAAAGAATATTTGGAAATATGAAAGTCCTAAGAATTAGAAATAATCTTGAATCAGTAGTGAAAGAATCTATTTCAGCTTTGCAAAAAGATGGTTTGATTGTTTTTCCTTCGGATACGGTTTATGGCTTGGGGGTAGACCCATACAGCAGTCAGGCAGTAGAAAAACTTTTTGCCATTAAATCCCGTCCATTGACAAAAGCAGTGTCGGTTTTGGTGGATAGTCGGGCAACAGCCGAAAAATACGTATACTTAAATCCGGAAGCCAAAAACTTTTATCGGGATTTTCTGCCTGGCCCTTTTACCGTTGTATCAAAAGTAAAAAAACCCAGCCTTTTATCGCCAAAAATTTATTCGGGTATAGATACTTTGGGTGTTCGTATCCCTGATTATTTATTTTTAAGAGAACTGGCCAGGGTTTATGGCCGGCCGATCACTGCTACTTCAGCCAATATTTCCGGCAAAAGTCCGCATTATCGCATAGATAGTTTTATAAAAAGCTTGTCAGTCAAAAGAAAGAGCTTGATAGATTTGGCGATAGATGCAGGCACTTTACCAAGGAATAAACCCTCTACAGTAGTAGACTTTTCCCAGGGTAGGATAAATGAACTCCGTCGCGGTGATCTGTCTTTTGGCAAAGCTAGGGTATATCAATCAAGCTCACCGGAGGAGACAAAAAATATCGCAAAGCAACTGCTAAAAGATCATTACCGGAAAACTAAGGTGCCTTTGCTTTTTGCTTTGGTGGGAGAGCTTGGCACCGGCAAGACCACTTTTTGCCAGGGTATAGGAGGATATTTTTCCATAGATAGAGTAAATTCGCCTACTTTCAATATCAGTAAAGAATATGTTTTTGCTTTCGGTGTTTTTTACCATATTGATACTTATCGGCTGGAGAGTGGGGAGGAGTTATTGGATTTAGGATTTGAAAAAATGCTGAAAAAAGGCAACATTATCGCTATTGAGTGGGCGCAAAAAGCACAAAAGCTCTTGTCCGGCGCTAGCGCCAAGGTGATATGGGTGTTTTTAAAGGGAGAAAACGGCAAAAGAAAGATCTTGGTATATTTATAGATAATAGTATGGTAAAATAAATTTATTGTTTGGTGTATAAATAAATTTTAAAAGATAGAACTAAAAATAGTTAGCGGTTATGCCAAAAGAAGTAGAACTTGAACCAGCTCCACAAACAAAAAAACTTTTTACCTTTGAATATGATCCAGCTAAGCATTCGGATATAACACATTATGTAGATTTAAATGAGCTTACAGTTGTTGAACTAGGTCGTTTGATATATGGCCAACATCATAAGTCGTTAGATACAGGTTTTAGATTTATAACGAATAGAATCCACTCATATGATGGCGATGTTTATACTTGGAATCCCTTTCAAATAGCCGTATCTCTTGCAGTGTTGGAAAAAAATTCTGAAAGTGAGTCCATACAAAAATTATTGGAGGCAAACAAACAAGCTGGAAATTACAGATTTCCTCTTACAGAGCAATTAGAAAATCTACTTGGAAGTTTGGAAGATGAGGCCAAGCCCTTATTAGACAAAAAAAAGCCCATTGCGGACTGGTTTACGTCTTCAATCTAGTGAATATTTTTAATCTTTCCGCTATTTTATTCATTTCACTTTCAGAAATAGATTTGCGGTTAAAGCCTTCTTCGCTTATCAACCCGTCACCTTTATTTCTGGGTACCAGGTGTAGGTGGGCGTGTTTTATCTGCCAGCCAAGAGTAAAATAAGAAACATAAGTTATGGGCATATTTTCCATCATTGCCTGGGCTATTTTGGCGGCGGCCATATCCAGGCCCGGTTCTTTTATCTGCCAAACCCAACGGTAGTGCTTTTTGGGGATAAGAAGAGTATGGCCTAAGGCATAAGGCTTAAAGTCTAAAAAAGCCAGGAAATTACTGTCCTCATAGATTTTTCTACAAGGTTCTTTTCCGGACACAATTTGGCAAAAAAGACATCTTTTTATTTCCATATTTATATAAATACCGGACTATCGGGACTTATTTGAGTTTGCCAGCATTTTTACTATTTTATTCAGGCCTTTTTTCATATTCGGGTTTATTTTACTGTCAAAAATATCATTAAAATTTCCCTTTAGTTCGCTATGCGAGCGAAAGCTTTTTTTAGCCACTACCTTTAGGCCGATCGTTCGGCAGAAATTATCGGCGATATTGTTTAAACAAACATCAATGTTTTCGGTTGTATCCGTTCCTACTGCCAGAACTACGGCGATTTTTTTGGCAAACTGTTTATCTTTTCCGGCGGTATAAAAAATACTGCATCTGTCTATGAAATTTTTAAAAAGGCCGGTTGGCATTTTAAAATAATTGGGTGAAATAAAAATAAAGCCATCTACCAGTTCCATTTTTTTCATAAGCTGTGTCATGCCGTCTTGTAAATGACATTTTAGTTTATGGTTGCAATATTCAACACAGCCACCGCAGGGGTTAAATTTTATTTTACGAAGTAGTACTATTTCATTGTCGATGTTTTCCTTTTGCAGGGCTTTTTGTAAATGCAAAAGAATTGCTTCGGAGTTACCTTTTCTTGGACTACCACAGATGCTTAGTATTTTCATTTTTTTTATTTCTTTATTC
>CAYNBK010000106.1:0-3413 GCA_964395485.1 uncultured Pseudomonadales bacterium | reverse complement strand
CAGCACTGAAATACCCGGACTGTCATCTATATATATTGGCGCTTCTGCCAGCCTGCCCATAGCGTCGGACAATTTGCTAAAATCAGAGTCTGTCAGACGGCCGGTTTTTAAACGCCAGGCATCAATATCGCCCTGTGTAACAAGCAAACGGTCAACCAGCTCCTCTTTGCTCATCTCCAAAGAGAAAAAACCGACTTTTATTTTGTGCATCACGCTGGACCGCAGGGCGATATTTAAGGCTAAGGCCGTTTTGCCCAGCCCCGGCCTGCCGGCCAAAATAATAAGGTTAGACTTTTGCATGCCTGCCAGGGTATTATCCAGACTGGTAAAACCGGTAGGTACACCGCGAAGCGAGCCGGAGGTCTTGTGCAGCTCATCCAGACGGTCAAAAGAGTCCGCCAGCGCATCCCGCAGAGGGATAAAGTTTTGCTCCAAATAATCCTGGGAAAGGGAAAAAATTGACTGTTCTGCCTTGTCCAACACTTCTCTTGACTCAATCCCCTCGTCAAATGCCAGTTCAACCAATTTTGAAGCTTTTTTAATAAGCTCCCGCTTAATCGCCATGCCTTTTATTATTTTGGCGTGGGATTCGGCATGGGCGCTGGTAGCAACACCCTCTACCAGCCTTGCCAAATAAGCAGTCCCTCCGATATTTTTTAAAACTTTTTTCTTTTTTAAAATAGCGCTGACGGTAACCAAATCTATCGGCTCCCTTTTTTCATAAAGCTCCAAACAGGAAGAAAAAATGTCTTGGTGTGCCGCCAAATAAAAATCTTCCGCTTTTAATATTGGCGCGACCAACAAGATCACGTCTTTGTCCAGCAGCAAAGACCCAAGGACAGATTTTTCAGCGTCCTCCGAATGCGGAGGTATACGGGGATTTACAGACATAAAATAAAATTAAAAAAATTATATTTTCAAAACTACCAGCTGACACTCTTCCTGTTCGTCTACTTGATCAGTGTTTAGCTTATCTTCGGTAATTACCTTTCGGTTCCACTGGGCAATAAAATCGTCAACGGTAGAATACTTGTCATAGGCAGTACTATGCGCGGGCGTCCGAAAATGCATGGGGATGGCGATTTTCGGGTCTATTTTTTCAATTAGCTCGATTGCTTCTTTTGGGCTGATAGTGCTCTCATTTCCCGCCGGAAACATCAACACATCCACTCCGCTTATTTCCTCCAATATTTTATCACCCAGCATATGGCCCAAATCACCCAAGTGACAAATTTTCAAACCGTCAAAATTAATGTTGTAGATAGTGTTTTTACCCCTCTCTTCTCCTTTTTTATTATCATGCCAGCTGAGCCAGCCATAAACAAACACTCCGCCTATTTCATACTCTCCGGGGCCCTGCACCACAAAAGGCTCCCCCTCTACCCTGTCAAGGGCAGAATGGGCTTCATGATTGTGTGAGATGGTAACGACATCCGCTTTTGTTTTTGGCATTAAAAAACCAATACTTTTAGCAAAAGGGTCGCAGACTACAGTTTTAGATTTGCCGCGGAGCTTAAAACAGGAATGGCCTAAATAGTTTATAATCATAATACTTATCATAATATCAAAAGCCGGCCTGGTTGACAACCGGTAAATAATCTGTTAAATTGCCCTATATTATATGAAAAAAGAAGTATTTTTGGCCATTTTCATCGGATCTCTCATCGGCCTTGTAATGGGATTTGGGTTTTATAAAGCCAACCGGGCAGTAAAAGAACGGGCTCAAAACTCTAGCACAGAAGAAGATACAACAGCCAAAAATAGCCTTACCCCAAACAGCCAAACCGAAAAATGGGAGCTAAAAATAAGCTACCCGGAAAACAACCAGGTGTTTTTTGATAATGTCGCTACTATATCCGGCCAAACAGCCAAAAAGTCACCGGTAATAATCCTCGGCGAAAAAGATGAATATACCACAGAAAGCGATATTAATGGATATTTTTCCCAGTCGGTAGAGCTTATAAAAGGCATTAATGACATTCGCATCACCGGCGTGTATAATTTTGAAGAGAGCCAAGAAAAAACCCTAAGCCTGGTTTATACTAGTGAGGATTTATGAATATAGGAAAGTTTATACTCTTTTTAGTTCTTTTCTTTTGCCTGTTGGGACTAAAGCAGCGGTCTGTTATGGCCGAAGACTCAAGCTCTTCAGCAGAAACACCCAGTCAAAAAGTAATCAATAAGATAAAAGAAAGGCTAAATAAAGAAATCGAAGACCGTCTGGATCAAGCCCCCAAGAATGAAGGGAAGGTTTATTTGGGTTATTTTGGCAAATTGTCTGCAGTTTCCGGCCAATCGCTGACAATAGAAGAAAACGGCAATCAAAAAGAAGGAACCATCAATGAAGAAACCGATATTTCGTCAATCCACTATGGGGTAAAAACCAATATTGACAGTGAAGACATTAAAGACATGCTGGGCGACTTTGTTTTAATTATCGGAACAAAAGAAGATGAAAACCACATCAGTGCCATAAAAATATCTTTTTTCCCTGAGCCTGAACCATCAGAGCAAAGAATGGTACTTTTTGGCCAAGTAAAGGAGGCCGACAGTTTAAACATCACTATCAATACTCCAGGCGGAGATAAAGAAATTTCAATTGATAAAAATACCGCCATTAGCATGACCGGAGGACAAAAACTCAACAACGAAAACATCCTTATTGATGATTATCTGATAGTTATATGTACCCTGGACGGTGAGGATCTAACAGCCAAAAAAATCCTTCTTTCCCCTGGACACAACAATCCGGCAGCACTGGAAAACCAAATCAACGCCTCTGAAAGTGCCTTGGCCACTCCCTCCGCCGAAGCAAACGAATAATTTTATTAAGCTTTATTATATAAATACTAATGCAGGACGCACCTCGAGGGTGTTGTACTCAACTCCTGCGAGGCGAGCAAGCGAGACAGTATTTTAAAAAGTATTGTTTCGCTTAATAAATTAATCTATACTAAATAATAGTATGGATAAATACCCCATCCCCAACCACAAACAGCTTTTCCTGGCTATCCTGAAGCTTAAAAACGAAAAAGAATGTTCCGACTTCTTGCGTGACCTTTGCACTATAAAAGAACTGGACGACCTGGCTGTCCGCTGGCAAATAGCTAAACTGCTTAACGAAAAAAAACTGTCTTACGAAGCGATTGCCGAAAAATGCCTAGTCTCTACTACTACTGTTACCCGTGTATCCCATTGGCTTAATCATGGTATGGGCGGGTATAAGCTTGTTTTAAAGCGTTTAATAAAAGAATAAATAGCAGACTAGCCAAGCATCTCCGGTAATGGATACTGGTTAAAACATACTACGTCGCCTCCTAACGCTACTCTTAAATAGAAACATTTTGTACATCTTCAAAAAAGCCCCTGGGCAACATCTCTATATGCTAAAAATCCAAAAAATCCAAGATGCT
>CAYNBK010000105.1:0-3450 GCA_964395485.1 uncultured Pseudomonadales bacterium | reverse complement strand
TTTATTATCTTTTATAAAGACTTCTTTTATATTTTTCCAAATTTTCTAACGCCGCCCCCACCCCTTTTACCACGCACTGAATAGGATTTTCGGCCACAAAAGCCGGCACTCCTGTTTCGCGGCTGAGCAGACGGTCCAAATCTTGCAGCTGCGAGGTGCCACCGGTCATCACTATGCCTTTGTCTATAATATCAGACGCCAGCTCGGGCGGCACTTCTTCCAATACCTCTTTGACCGTTTTTACTATCTGGTTTAAATTTCTCTCCAGGGCTTCAGCTATATGATTGCTGGTAATTTCTATTTTTTTAGGCAAGCCCGAAAGGGCATCTCTGCCCTTGACCGTCATTTTTTTCTCTTTAGTCTGTTTAATGGCTGTCCCTATTTTTATTTTAACCTCCTCGGCGCTGTTGTCCCCGATAATAATACCCTTGTTTTTGCGAAGATAGGAGATAATGGCATCATCCAGCTTGTTGCCGCCGATCCGAAGCGACTTGCTGACTACCACCCCTCCCAGGGATATAATAGCTACCTCTGTCGCCCCGCCGCCGATATCTACCACCATATTGCCAGACGGCTCGCCGATAGGTATGCCGGCGCCGATGGCTGCGGCCAAAGGCTCATGAATGATATATACTGTCCTGGCTCCGGCTGACTTGGTAGCGTCTTCTACCGCCCTCCGCTCTACTTGGGTGGAACCGGCCGGCACGCAGATCATCACCTCCGGACGGAAAAGAAAAGAACGTCCACAGGCGCGCTGAAGAAAATACCTCAACATCGCTTCTGTCACTACATAATCAGCAATTACTCCATCCCTCATGGGCTTGCTGGCGATAATATTGACCGGTGTCCGGCCAAGCATGTCTTTGGCGGCATTGCCTACTGCTACCACCTTGCGGTCTTTGAACGATACTGCCACTACCGAGGGTTCGTTTAATACTATCCCCTTGCCTTCCAGATATACAAGGGAATTGGCGGTACCCAGATCAATACCAACTTTTTTAGATAAATTCATGAGAAAATTATAACAGTAAAGTCCTCTGAAAAAAAGTTGAATTTTTTAGTATAATACAGACAATGAACAAACGACTACTAATCACACTCTTGGCTTTTGGGCTGATCGCCGCCGGCAGTTGGACAGCCATCCAGTATGCCAAAGGCTACCGGCCAAATTTGAAAAACAAAACCGTCTCGGCCACGGGACTGCTTGTAGCAAATTCCTTTCCCAATGGAGCCTCGGTATATTTGAATGACAAGCTGACTACCGCGACCGACAATACCCTAAACCTACCGCCCGAACAGTATGATGTTAAAATAATTAAAGACGGTTATATCCCCTGGGAAAAGACACTGGCGGTAAAAAAAGAACTGGTGGTACAGACCAACGCCGATCTTTTTAAAAACGCACCCGACCTGCAATCCCTCAGCTCCACCGGGGCGATAAACCCTGTTCCCTCCCCTGACGGGCTGAAAATCGCTTTTTCTGTCGCCTCCTCCTCGGCAAAAAATAAAAACGGGCTGTGGATATTTGACATGCAGCAAAAGGCTCTGTCTTTTTCCTCCAATTTGCGCCAAGTGGCAGCCGGTAATGCCGAATATGACTTTTCCCAAGCCGGCATCATCTGGACGCCGGACTCGAGCCAAATACTGGCTGTCTTTAACAATAACAATATTCTCCTAGACGCCGGCAAAACCAACAGCCCGGACAGTTTTAAAGATGTTAGCGCCCAACTGCCGATACTTATTAAAGACTGGCAAGACCAGCTAAATAAAAAAAATAAGGAAGAAGTACTTAAACTACCCCGGGAGATGCAGGATATTGCTTCTTCGTCTGCCAAGATGGTTTTTTTCTCCCCGGACGGAGAAAAAATGCTTTACACGGCAACGGCAAGCGCCAGTATTAAAACAGGCCTCATCCCGCCTTTGCCGGCCAGCGATACCGAACCCGAAGAAAGAGATATCGTGCCCGGACGAATCTACGTTTATGACCTTAAAGAAGATAAAAACTTTTTCGTAGCTGAGGTGGGCGAGGACATGCCCGCGGCAGACTCTGCCTGGCATAGCCTGCCGGCTGAGCTGGAAAATATTCAGAAACAATATTCGCCTTTGTATTTTCAAAAAATCCAATGGCATCCAAGCAAGCGCCACCTCATCCTTTTGGAAAATAAAAAGATAAATATAATGGAATATGACGGCGCCAACAAGGCCGCGGTCTATAACGGCCCCTTTGAAGACAGCTTTGTCTACCCCTGGCCGGATGGCTCCAGACTGCTGGTACTAACCAATCTAAACAAAGAAACCCCCAACATCAGCAACCTCTATGCGGTGGGAGTGAAGTAGAATCTGATTATTATGTTTCAATCTGAAGGCAGATATTTTTCTAAATCAGAGTTAATTTTTAACTGTAAATTATTACCCACCTTTTGTTGTAAATTAATAACTAAGAATCGTTTATCAGTTCTCAAGCTTTGTTCTTCTGTGCCCGCTAAAACTTTATAAACTTTTCCGGTAGCTACAATGCTAATCGGAAAGGGTTCTTCTAAGCGACGAGAAAATACACCCCTTACAGTATCAATAGCTTCGGCGACCCCACGAACTGTTTTTTGCTCTAATCCCTCGATGTCCACAAAAATAATATTTTCATGCTCTGAATCTGCCAGCTTGCTTAATGAATTTGCTGTCACATCCCGGGCTGGTAATAAGCGCTCACCATCTTCCAAAACAAAATCAGGATCATTTAGCCTGGATTTGGGACTACAGACCATGATCAGCCTGGCTCCTGCTAACTGATTTTTTTCTTTTTCCCATAAATCAGCTACGCCCAGTAAGAAATGGCATAAACTAAAGCCGTCAGCAAATAACTCTGGATCAAAATCAGTAATAGCAATGGTTTCTGGTACATTCTTTCTAGTGCTCAAAATAGCTTTGTAGTAAATTCGAAGTGCATCTTTAATTTGTTCTCTTAAATCAGTTGTAGTTGGATTTTCGGTTAAACTGCTTGCTGCCGGTAAATCATCCAAGTCATCCTTAGACCCTATTACCCCATCTGGATCTGGAGACAAACTTTTACCCGAAGTCCTCTGGGTAATATCTTTATATTGTATATCGAGTTGAATTGTTTTGCCAGTTCCTTCTTGCCCAACGGCATCACTTTCGTCAGCATCTCTTATTATAGTATTGGCAAAATATTATTTTCCTTGACTATATTTTGCGCTTTTTCTCTTGGCGTTTCGCCTTTGGAAAACACAATCGCAGAAGCGGGACAGAGATTGGCGCAAGTAGTGGCGCATAATCCGCAACCGATACATTTTGTTTCGTCAATTTTTGGTTGTCAGTTTATGGACGCACGATCAATTCCGTGCCACTTATCAAATTGCGGATTATTTGTTGGCTGGTTGTTTGGTTGGCATGAGCAGTTCATAATTTTATTGGTTAATGTTAATTAAAAATTTT
>CAYNBK010000104.1:0-3470 GCA_964395485.1 uncultured Pseudomonadales bacterium | reverse complement strand
GTAATAATGCCAGTAAAACTAATCCGATTCGCTTGAACATATTACCCTCCTGTTAATGTTTTTCCTTTTCTCTCTCAAATTTATCTTGTAATTTTTCTATCTTTCTTTGCGCCTGCTCTTTTGTGATTTCTTCCGCCTGTAATTGTTTTTTAACGGCTACCCTGCCTTTGTAAAAATCCTGTTGCAACCTTTTTAATACACTTTGACGATAAGCGGATATATCTTGCGTAAATTTTACACCTGTCAATTCACCAAATAAAACTTTGGCAGGTTCTCTCTGGCGTTTAAATTTATCGGGCTTTGTTGAATTTATAATGCGTCCCGGAGTAATCATCAATATTTGCGGCAATAAACTTTTAGCAACATACTTTCCTTTCTCTATTACTTGTTCATCGTCCGTTAAATAACTTGGCGCAATCTCGCCATAAAAAGGATCATAATTAAGCACATAGGCATTGTATAAAGTTAAAAGGGGATTGCTCATCGTTATCGTTTGCGGAATAGCTAATTTACCTCGTTCTACCGGCAACCACCCACCCCACGGAAAGAAATAAGTCAAATCTATCCAATTTAAGTCATCATTAACATCTCTTTCATGCATAAGCAATACTGTCTTGCCACGTATGTAATCAGGTTTTAATCTTTCCTCATCATCTTTACTTACTCCAAGCATAGACCTTGAAAGAACATTAAATAATTCTACCATACCTACCATCATTATGAATTTTTCAGGTTTTCTTATGGCAAATTCAACCAAGCGCGGAAGTATCTTTGCCGACCAAGTTATAAAAGGAAAAAACCCCTGCCGGGCATATCCTACAACTTCAGATGTTTGCGAATAATCAAAAAGCAGTTTATCGGCAAATTTAACCGCTTGTTCGGGCGTTCCGCCCTGATCCAAAACATAACGGGCTATAACAGTTTTTGAGGCATCCTCTATTGCCCCATATAATCTGGCAGGGGATTGTAATACCTGACCTAAATTATTCGCCCAAATCATTATCTGTTTATAAGGATTATTGGGATCTTGGTCTATCTGAAAAGCCAAGTTTTTAAGTTCCTGTTCCGAATAGGTATTATGATAAAGTCCCCTATCTCTTAAAATTTTATACGCTTCATCTCTTGCGATAAAAGATTTTACGCCTTTAACAGTTACAGCAGGATTATAAACAGGCACATCACCCATATAGGCCATAAGTGCGTTTGTAATTATATTACGCGATACCGCGGCCGGGTTATAAGGTACTTTAAATATCTTCCATATCGTATTAGCATTACGCCATATCTCGCCTATTTCTGAACGCAAGGCATTCCATTTTGATACTTCTTTAACAAGTTCAATAGGAACATATTGCTCGGCTAAAACGCCATATTTTTTGCCGGTAGGCATTTTATCAAAACCTTCCGAACCCTTATGGCCTATAATCCCTGGGATAGTCGCTATGTTATTAAATGCCTTGACCGTATAAATCATCTCTATCATACCAAAAAGCCGTCTTTGTAAAGGATAAGCGGCAGTTTTCATCAGCCCCAATTCTTCCCGGGCATTACGGCCTAACTCTACCAACTCTTCTTTTGAATACTTTGCTATTTTTTCTTTACCTGACGGCCATGTGCCGTATTGCGCCTCTAAAACCTTGCGGCCAAACTCTTCATCAGTAAGTTTATGCTTTAATGCGGAGAAGTTAGCCCGAATTGCCTTTGAAGGAAAATATCCAAAACTGCGTTTATTCTTTTCAAATTCTTTTGTTTCGTAGAAAAATGGAAAATACTGACCGACATTATTCCAAAATATCTCATCATTTAAAAGTCCGAGCTTTCGCGCTTCATTACCCCATAAGGCAAGTTCTTTTCTAGCTTCTTCGGTAAGGTTATTTAAGGGCGTATCTTTTGTCATTTCGTCAAATCTCTGCAAACTCTCCGCTATACTTTGTTGTTCCTGTTCGTTGAGTTCGCTTATTGGTTCTATAAGTTCCTCTCTTAATCTTGCCTGCTGGCCCTGGATAAGTTTTCTGCGCTGCCTTAATATCTCAAATACCACGTCATTAAGTCCGCCCTTTTCAAAAAACGCTTTACCAACGCCTGTCTTTTTAGCTAAATTTTCTATTGCTTTTGAATAAACATCCCATACCTTATCGCCTACTTTGCTGCGCCATAATTGTTGTAAGAGGTTTCCTTGTTCAACCCAGTCCTTAATATTCTTTTGAAAATCAGGTATCTTACGCAAAGCATTAACATACTCTTTTAGGGGTTTCATCTGTGCTTCAAATTCGCGTAGTTTAGTTACTATGTAGGCAAATTCTTTGTCTTTGGTTATTTCGTTTTCTACTATATCGGTAAAAGTGGGGGCAAGCTCTTTTGCTTTGGTAGGATTATTAACATATAAGGCAAGATATTGAGCAAACAATTCTTTACTTTCCCTACGGTAATTGGTATAAGTATCAAACTTGGTAAGTATTTCGCCTGTTCTTTTATTCCGTTTAGCAATTCCTGTTTCTTTGTCCATAACAGGAATGCGCCTTTCCTCAAAAGGCGTAACATAATGGGTTACTTTTAATAACTCTTCCCTGACTGTGCCACGCTGACCGACATTCCACCCGGTCATACTACTTAAACTATCATCAAGAAAATGCCCTGCTTCGTGGAATAAGGTCATTTCATCCGCAAGGGTTTTTACTCTGATTAGCCCGCTTGGGCCGATGGAAGGATAATATACACCAAGAAATTTCTTAAAACGCTTTGAAACCTGTAATTTAGGGCCTATCTCACGCTCAAATACGCCTGTTATATCTCTGCCAAGATTAACTACCCATGCTTCAGCTTTTTCCCAAGACATTTTACCTATGGCAGTAACCGGCGGGATATATTTTGGCTCGCCTCTGCCAAAAACTTTTTGTTCTTGAGGTGCTTCTTCTCCGGGAGCAATAGAATAAGCAGCGGAAGGTTTAGGCGGTTTTTTCTTAAACAATTCACCCTTTTCTTGAAACATCTCTGTTTGTAAAGGGGGTTTTAATGAGGTTTCGGGTAGGATTATTTCTGTTCCTGGAATTACTTGTTGAGTTTCTACTTCGCCAAATTCTTCAGTAATTTCGCCTTCAACTTCTTTTTTAAGATCGGGCGTAAGCTCTGTTTCAGCTTGCTTAATCTCTGCTTCTGTATATCCTTTTGCATGTTGTTCCTCCTGCCATTTATTATACCCTTCTTCATATTCTTTTTCAAGTTGATTTGCTGTTTTTATAATCCTTTGAGTTTTATCTTTTAAAATTTGCATAAGAAAATCAGCAGTATTCATAGTGTCTTCGGGCATAATTATATACCCTTCAGCCGCTAATGAAGCGGCCATATCATCTAAACCCTGACCGCCTTTTTTTAAAATACTTAAAAGCCCAAATTGTTTAAAATCAATATTTATATTGTAATCTTTACTTGCTTTAGTCGGATCAATGCCGCCTTTTTGTTTGATAATGCTC
>CAYNBK010000103.1:0-3491 GCA_964395485.1 uncultured Pseudomonadales bacterium | reverse complement strand
CAAGGTACCGGTTTTTCTTTTAATAACATCCATGGTGCTGGCTGAGGTTGCTTCTGCCACCTCAACTGTTGGTGTAGGAGTAGGAACAGGCTCCGGCAAAACTACCGGAGTATTTTTGCCGCGCATATAAATCCCGAAAAACAAACCGAAAAATACCAGGCAAATCATAGCAAGCGCCAAGCCCAGGTAATAAGTAAAAGTATTTTTTTTCACTTCTTTATTTTCCCTGTCGTGGCTTGTAATCTCCTGTTTTGACAAATCTTTTAAGGGTATTGACTGGTCGCCGCTGATAGGATTTGTTAGTTCTTCATCTGTCATTGCAAAACTCCTTTATCCATTTTGGCCAGCAGTTCCGTCTGGTAGGAAAATGCTTTATCTATCGCCAATTTACTGTCTGTGATTTTCCCCTGAATAGCCTTATAAACGTTTTGGGCTTCCTCACTTTTACCTTTGGCAGAAAGCTCAATAATGCTGGTTTGGGCCTCTTCCGACAGTTTTTGCGACTCCAGAACGGTATTTTTTGCTTCAAGCACCCATGAATGGTAATAATCCCCCTGCTGGCCTTCATAGCGGCCGATTTCCTGATCCAAGAGTGAATTTATAGAAACACAGTCTGACTGAACGTCCCTCATATTGCCCAAAAGCAAATATGACAAAATAGTATAACTTTTTATGGTATACTCGCCGCTTTTTGCTTCAAACTCTTTGGACAAAAGGCTTAAATCCAACACAATCGGCAGTTTAAGCTCGACCACTTTTTTTTTGTAATTTTCCAAATAGATAATCTCTTCTGTTAAGTAGTTGCTGTAAGCGGATTTTTCGCTGGCTGTAAGGCCGGGATTGTTGCGCAGTTTTATACGAAGCAGCAAAAAATAAGTCCTTTGCGTCTCTGCCCGCTGGGCCAATAAGGACTGCAAAGAAATATTCATCTGGTCTTTATAGGAAAGGGTCTGGTAGTTGAGGTAGGCGTCCTTGAGATTTATAAACTCCTGATATTTTTGGCTGTATTTTTCGTATTGATAGCTGTAGTCGCTTTGCTCATTGGCAAAAACCGCACCGGCCGCCAGCAAAAGAAAAAAACCGGCCATAATCAATGTTTTTAATTTTAATAGTTGCATTTTTTATCTTTTGTTTTTTAATTTTTACTTTATTATTTTTAATATTTAATCTTTCTACTCCACCCCGTTTTTTTTTGCCCAATACTTGTTGGCTGCAAACAAGGTTTCAAATTTGCCTGCATCTTGCCAATATCCGCTCAGTTCTACCCATTGCAGTTGGCCTTTTCTGATATAAAAATTGTTTACTTCTGTTATCTCCAGCTCTCCCCGGCCGATAAAGTCCGGATCACAGCTTTTGATAAACTCAAACACCTGTTTGTCATAAAGATAAATGCCGGTGACAGAAAAATTGGATTTTGGTTTTTCCGGTTTTTCTTCTATAGCGATGATTTTTTTCGGATCATCCTTGTCAAAAACCGGCACGCCATAACGCTGAGGATCAGGAACTTTTTTTAGAAATACTGTCGCCCCCTGCCGAAACCTTTTTACTGCCGAGCCTATATCAAAGTCGGTTGTGTTATCTCCCAGCATTACAGCCATATCTTCCCCGTCGGCAAAATCTTCACAAACAGACAAGGCATCGGCTATGCCGCCTTTGGGATTTTCCTGATATGCGTATTCAAGGTGCTTTAAACCCAATTCCTTTCCATTTCTAAGCACTCTGATAAAGTGACCCACATGAGGACCTGACGAAACTATAATAATCTCTTTTATGCCGGCTTTTACCAACGTATTTATCGGGTAGTAAATCATCGGCTGGTTGTAAACCGGAAGTAAATGCTTATTAGTGGCATAGGTCAAAGGATATAACCTTGTTCCCAATCCACCTGCCAAAATTGCACCCTTCATTTTTTCCTCCTTAGGTCCGAGCGATAAGACCCAATAATAACAATGCTCCAAGTATAGCTATAGATAAATATTCTAGCACAATTTTAAAATGCAAGTCCTTGCTGTAAATATGATGAATAATCCCCCAGATAAAATAATACCCGCATGCGCCCAAAACCAAAACCTGCTCTATCAGTAGCTGGCCGCGGACAAAAATATAAGCCAGCAAAAACAACAACAGGCCAACTATAAGGATTGCCAAGTGCCAATTGCTTGAATGTATTCGTTTCATAAGTTTAACACTATAAAGCCATAGATCTATAGAGCCAAAGCAAATCTGATTTTAACTCTAACTCACCGGTCCTACGGTGCTCAAGCTCTAAATAATTCGTCCGGCGCTGGTTAATAGTATTATAAGCAAAATTATCACCAAAAAGCTAATATGAACCAGGTTTTTACCGCCGATCCTGACTGTTTTGTGAATCACCATAAATACCGAGTCGATAATAAGCATAATAATAAGAAGCGAAAGCAAAACTATAGAAAATGCCTTGCTAAGTGCAAAAGACGATAAACCCAAAAAGCGGCTTTTGGCAGTTTTTTCTTTTGACTGTGCCAGAGTAGTATTTTCCGGCGAAAGGACAGCCATATTTTCCAAATCTTCTTTGACTGTTGCCGTCGGACTGGCAGCCGGCGACGGAACAATATCGACAGGCAAAATAGTTTTTGTAGGCGGCGCGCTTTCGGCTATGTTTACCTCCGGCTGGCGGGTTTCCACCGCAGGTTTCTGTGCTACATAACTTTGGCTGGGTTTGCCGAAAAATTGGACCACCAGGGTAGTCTCCGCTCCGCTTAAAGTACCATTTATCACCGCTACTCCTATTTCAGTATAATTTGCATTCATTATGTTATCTCTATGGGTAGGCGAGTTCATCCAGGCGCTTACCACCTCACCGCTGTTCTGAAAATCCTTGGCTAAATTTTCTCCGGCATAAAGATAAGAATAACCCACACTTTTGAAAAATGCCCAGGGAGAGGTACCGTCCGGAGCAAAATGGGCCCAATAGTTTTTGGCAAACATATCTGCCCCCTTTTGCATAGCTCCTTGAGATAACGCTGAATTACTGCTTAAACTGCCTAGTCCTGCTTTTTGCCTCTCATCGTTGGTAAGGCTTATTATATTTTCCGGTGAAATATCGGCAGCAAAACCCAATACCCCGGGATAATTGTTTTGTACAAAAGTAACTGTAAACTGAAAAAATACAATCAAGGTAACGAAAGCATACAAGGAAGAAAGGTGTAAAATCCTAGGACGGTGGTTGTTTTGCTGGTGGGGAATAAAAAGATCTCTTAAGGTTTTTAACATACAAAACCATTATAAATAATACAAATCAGCAAAACAAGAAGCTGTATGATAAACAATAAAGCTAGCAACTTTTTTATTTAGCCTTTATTTAGCCGAAAAATCCCGTCTAATGAACATGTGATCGCATGTTAATTTGACGGAAAAATAGTCGGGTTAAAAATTTGCTACACCTTTAACAATAATTTAAATATAGTAAGCGCAAATCAAATTTACCACTTTTTGAAAATAATTTGATTTTC
>CAYNBK010000102.1:0-3518 GCA_964395485.1 uncultured Pseudomonadales bacterium | reverse complement strand
CGGAATACTTAAAACAAAGATTTAATTATTCTATACAACGTGTCGTAAGCTAACAATTATATTATATCAACACCAAGCAACAAAACAATTTCCCTTGTTACTTCCCTCATTCTTAACCTTTCCAATGAATTTCTAATTCCTGCTTGAATTCTTTCTACTACAGCCGTCTTTTATTATTTCCGGACAAAAGAAATAATTAGTATTTTTTATTTCTCCAAAAAAAACCGCCGTCTCCGGCAGGTAATACTTGTATTATTGCATAAAACTACTATTTTGCAACAGTTTTATTAAAAAAAATCCCTTTTTTTCTTCTGACTACTTTCTCCTTTCTACTTACTACCGATTCTCCCCCAGCTCCCCCTTTTCACCAATAATATAGCAATCTATTTTTCTCCTAAATCTCTAACTATCTAACACCCTGCTTGCCGGTTTACCCGCCTATGGAGGGCAGGCAGGCCTAAAACTCTCTCTTCCCTTTCTACTGGCTACTTTTCCCATAACTTCTTCCACAAGGCATTTTTGCGCTCCTTTATCCCTGCTAAAATCCAGCCTGTCTGTTTCCACCACTATTTTTTTCCCAGCCGGTATCCGCGCCAACCAGGTCTCATTAGTTTTTTCCAAAAGTTTGAGATAGGACAGCGGAACGCTCTTTTCATATTCCCGTCTTCTGGCCTCTATCCGTTTGACTATATTTTTTATATCTGTTTTAAGATAAATATAATAGTCAGGCACCGGCAGGCTTTCCAAAGATAGGCGGTAAATCCGTTTATACAGCCGGTACTCTTCCGGATGCATCTTTCCTTGCAGTTTTAATGTCTTGGCATAAGAATATACATCCTGCTCGATCGGCGTATCCTGCACTATTCCTGTAGCTAGTCCCGCCTTTCGCAAATGGCGGGAAAACAAGCAAGAAATCTCCTTTAACTGCCTTATTTTCTCTGTTGAATGGCAAAAAACCCCGGGGGTTGCTCGGGGGGTATCCGCCGATAACGCAAGCTCCTTCAACTGTCCCAATTTCTCCATCAGAAAAAATGTCTGTGAGTGAAAAGCCCAACGCTTCATGTCTTTATAAAACCGGGGCAAGAAAACATTATCGGAAAAGTTTTCGGCAACCAGCTCATATCCCAAGCCCTCAGCCAGCACCCGCACCACTGTCGTTTTTCCTGAACCCATCGTTCCGCAAACAGTTAAAAATCTTTTCTTCATATATTTATATTACCCCGAATTTCGAAATTCTACCTCTATCATTCCTATAAGCCATTATAATCCCTGCAATCCGTAACTGATAAACTTTTCTTCTACCCATAAAGTGTACATATATCTATGGACGATCGTCCATCACAAAATGTACACACTTTTCTTTTTGGACTTTTCCGTTCTTCCTTGCTAGACTGAATTATACATCGCGCGGGACGCACCTCGTAGGCGTAGATTCCCGCCGAAGCGGACACCTGCGAGGCGTACAGGCAAAAAAGAACATATGAAACTACCAAAGTCCATCTCTATCAAAACATTTATCGGTTTTTTAGCAGTATTAGGTATTTCATTGCTTTCCAACGCTTATTTGCTTTTAATAAACCATCTTCCTTCTCAGGAGAAGCAGGAACAAATAACAGCCACCGCCACCCGCATTGTCGACGGCGATACTTTCGACACTGCCGAAAATATCCGCATCCGTTTGGCCGGTGCCGATGCGCCGGAGTATTCCAAGGGCTGTCTATCACTGGAGGCCAAAAACCGTCTTGAGACATTAATACTGGGCAAAAAACTGACACTCGAACCTGTACAAAAAGACAGCTTCGGCCGCCAGGTGGCCTATGTATTTTTAAACGAAGTTCCCCTGGCAAAAAACACCGGCGATAAATGGCAAGAAACCCCAGGGGTTGCCCAGGGGTCATCCCCTGTGGTTAGTGCCGATGGCAGTGTTAAAGCCGAAAATGCTAGTCTTTTCATCGACCAAGCCCTAGTAGAAGAAGGCCTGGCCACAGCCATGGAAAACAGCCAAAAATACGATATGCAAATCTTGAACGCCCAGGACAGCGCCCGAGCCGCCAGTCGCGGTATCTGGTCCTCCGCCTGCCAGCCGCGGGCAAACTGCCTTATCAAAGGCAACTGGCGCCGGGACAAAGAGACCAAAATCTACCACACACCCGACTGTTACAATTACAATAAAATAGTGGTAGACGAAAAAGCTAAAGATCAGTGGTTTTGTACCGAAGAGGAGGCCCAGGCCGCCGGCTTCACCAAATCAAAAGACTGCCCCAAATGATCATTGCTGGCGGCGCTGATTTATGATATATTAACAACTATGGTAGAAAATCCATCTGGCGCTGACCACGCGATAAAATCAAATAGACTAAAGCGTATTAAGGAACAAGAAATAGTGGAGCGACAAAAAGGAAATCCGCTAAAGGGCGGCACCCAGCAAGCAATATTCACTCACCGGCCAAAAGGCCGCGGTGGATTGCCGCCAGGATGCGATCCTTGCGGTGGCCGCGGTCACCGATAATAATTTTCACCAAAGTTTATCATCGCAGATACTTTGCTACTGCTTTGGCAAATTTCTCAAAATCTCCAAGACGATTGTTCAGTTTGTCAGCGACCTTGTGATAATCAATTTTTAAATAATCATGCACCAGAATATTACGAAACCCGGCCATTGGAATTAACTCTTGCGTAAATTTTTTTGACAATACTCCCTCTTCACCCAGTATCCGAATGCTGTCTTTATAATCTTCCGGCATTCGAAACCGGTATTCAGCAATCAGCTGGCTAGTGATATCTAAAACTATTTCTATTGCCAGTTGGAAATATCTTTCAATCGCGCCTTGCTTCATTTCACTTTCCGTCAATTCTTCTACAGAAATATTTTCAAAACGTTTCAAAAACTGCACATATTTTCTCAGGGCAAACAATTTATAGTTTATTTGAGTAATTCTGTCTTCTTTATTCATAAGCAAAGCCTCCTTCAGCCGTCAATTCCATTTGCCGTTGAGCGATATGGTAAAAATATGGCTTAAGATCTAGATATTTTTTTAAAATATCTTTTTCCAAAGCTATCATCCGCTTTCTATTTTTAACTAAAATAACTTTACCGGGTAAAATCGCTTGATAGCGAAATCTTAGAGGTGCCTCCTGCAAATCCATCACATCCACCCTTTCTTTTTGTAAAATTCCGCAAACCTCGCCTATTATGTCCAACCTCAAATCAAATCGCCTGGATTTGCTCAAGCCTTTTTTAAACAGCACTGCCAAATCAGCATCGCTCAGTTTGGTGTTTTTACCGGTCGCCTGCGAGCCAAACAAATATACCGCATCCACCAGTTGGGCGGCAAAATACTTTTTCAGCTGGTTTAGCTTTTTTTGACTGATCATATTATCAATTCTAACATTTTTCGGCCGCTTACGCACTTTTCGCAAGCAAAAAAATCTCTCCGGCATATAAAAAGTGCTCAATGCCAGTTGTCAAGTACCCCTTTTTTCAAGAACAAATTCTTTGACTTTGCCTGTATTTAACC
>CAYNBK010000101.1:0-3522 GCA_964395485.1 uncultured Pseudomonadales bacterium | reverse complement strand
AGCCGGCAGAGAAAAAGTCAAAAATAAAGCCGCGATTCCCAGCCCAAAAACTAAAACTAAAACTAAAGCTAGTGCAGAAAACCCAGCCCCCCCGAGTCTGGCTCTCCTGGCTAAGTTGTTGAAAAACGGATGACGATCGTCAGTCAAAAAACAACATTTCAGCAGAACAAAAAGGGAAAATACCAGCCAGGCGGCGAGTATATTCGGGTGGGGGAAGGTTCCCATCGGCACTGCTTTTACCGCCCCAAACCAATCTATGGTTTTAATATTGGCTGTGGAAACGGAAAACTGCGACTCTCCCATCGTCCAGTAGGGGAAAATATTACTGCCTTTAAACCACTGGGCAATAGTCAGAATAGATTGCCACACTATTGACAAGCTTAAAACTTGATAAATCTTACTGATATACTTTTTATCAAAAGTTTGTGTTTTGATATATATATATAGTAGTCCTATTTCTGCTATTTTCAGCCATTTATAACTTGCCGCGATTTTATTTTCAGCCACAAATACATTTATAGTTACAAAAAGCAAAAAAATTAAAAATTTGCTTATTTTCTTTTTTGTTTGATAATTAAATTTTGGGCATTGTTTAATAACTGCCAATTGATAATTGTTAATTTGGAAAATAGCTTTCATTAGCCATAAAAATAAAATCAAGCCGATTACTATGTCTGTTAAGCATATGCTTGGTACTAAATAATCTACCAAAATACCATGCACGTAAGAAGAGGGGAGGATAAAATGATAAGCCATATTAGAAGGAAGAAGGAATATAAGCACTAAAAAAAGATATGATTGGATTTTTTTTAAAACCATTTTTATAATTTATTTACCATGTTTAGTATATAATACTATGGCAAAACTTGCTTATCATAAAATCCCTATTTATAAATCTTTATAATTAAAAAATAAATAAGCAATATATGGTGAAAGAAATTCAGCCTTGTTTTTTCTCAGAGTCCGATGTTGAAACAGATATTTTGGCAAAAGTAGAAAAATCCGGGAAGCCACGCCAAAAAAAGATAAAAAGAAAAAGACAAAAGAAACCAATACCGGTATATGAGTGTGAGCAAGATTCTTGTTTGTCTGGCCCTTTAAGAGAATTGAATAATTTGCTTAATTATTTAGAAAATAATTTTAAAGCCGGATCATTATGGGCAGTATTTACCCATATTTGGAATATATCCTCAGCGGACAATATGATGCTTTGCTTGGATAGGAGAGCTGGCGATTTACGGCAAAAATTAGGGGTTGAAGATGGCGGAATAATACATTTACAGGGAATTGGTATGAGTATGGGCGATGTGCCAAAAAATTATCTTGTTATTAGGAATAATCAGTTTAAAGCCCTTTCAATAAACGCATTGGCTTCAAGCTCTGCTTTGACTGCATCTGCCTTGGGAAAAATAGATACGGTTTTTTCAGTGTACCTGGAGGAAAACATAATGGCGTCAAATGTTTATTATTTTGTGCCAAAGCAAGCAAGGGTTGTTAGTTGCGGCTCTTTGGATTCACCAAAATATTCCTTGCTTTTGCCAGGCATGGTTTTTGGTTGCGACATGTGTAATTTATGGCCGGTTGGGGTAACTATAGATCATCTTTCTTGAATTACACTTTCCAGAAATATTTAATGATTTGCTATAGCCCCCGCGAAGCAAATTTACCACTTTTTTACACATTTATAGCAGACTCAAATCAAATCAAAATTACTTTTTTCCTTAATTTTTGAGTTTGCTATAAGTGTATTTTAAAAAATTATTTCCTTATCCTAAAACCAAAACTAAATAAACTTTTTTTATTAAATATAAATTTTTATAATATTCTATAATTTTGGTAAATTTGTTTTGGTTTTACTATAGCATATAACTGCTTTTATCTTTCAAAAGGTATAGATGTGTATAGCTGGGTTTGCGTTCAGTAGTGCCGGAGACTGTCTGTTTACCACTGACCTTTCCATCAAGATTGTCTGTTTCCCAGAGGCCAATAGTCTGCCTGCTGTCGGCTTCTACTGGTCTTTCTGCCGTCTTTTTTAAGCCGCCTCTTCCTGTGCCTGGGTGGGTATTGCCATAGTTTCATTCCCCTTAAGACCCCTTAGTTTGTGTCTTACATACAGAAAAACTGCCTTGTTCTTAAGCGGAGCTTTAGTTCGTTGTTTAATAGCCGCTTTTTTTGCTTTTTCATCAGCCCTGCAGGGAATGTATGTCTTGCCGTATTTAGCTTTGCCTCTCCACTTACGAGACAGTGTATTGTGGCTTCTTTTAAGAACCTTGTCAATCTTTCGAAAACTCAAACCTCTGGCTTTAAAATAGCAAGCTGTTCCCGCTCATAAAGCGATAAATGACAATTGCGCGTATGCACCTCCTAGACGGGTATTATACCCGTTGGTGGCGCGTTTCGTTTGCGAACTCAAGCAATCTTATCCTATAATATTTACAAGCTTGACGAATTATGTATAATACATACTTAATATATATAATTATTAAAGCAAAGGAGATATTTATATGAATAACAGTGAATTTGGAAGTTCAATAGATAAAGTATTGGCTGTACCATGTAATAGAAGGACAGCCATACGAAAGATAGGGATAGGGTTGATCGCTGCGTTTGGTTTACCCATAGGATTAGGTGCCCTTGCTTGTGGTGAAGTATCAGAAAAAATTCCATCTGTGGATGGGGAATATAATAATTTTAGAGCTACAGAACAAGCATTGCCAAAAGGTGACGGTCCGGATGAGCCAGGAACAAAGCCCACAGTACCAAATGAGCCCGGCTATGATCCAGAGCTCTGGAGGCCTTAAATAAAGAAGAAAAAAACCGTTTTTTTCTACAAAAGTTTTTTGGCAATTTTTTTGGTTTTGGCTGGAAACCTTGATAAAAACAAATTAAAACGCTTTTTACGCAGTGCATTGTTAACCCCGGGGGTTAACACCTCAAGAAAAAGTTAATCACCCCTGCTTTTTACAGCAAACAATAGAGCAATATAACAATATAACAAACTGACACTGACAATTTACATCTTTTTTCGTGTTATAATAACCCATGTCCAATTCTTTACAAAAACACATTTTTCCCTCTGGTTTGAGGCTGTTAAATATTTCCATGCCAGCGACGCGGTCAGTCACCGCCCTTATTATGGTCGGTGCCGGTTCTCGCTATGAAACCAAAAAGACAAACGGCTTGTCCCACTTTCTGGAGCATATGGTTTTTAAAGGTACAGCCAAATATCCCACCTCCAAATCTATCACTACCGCCGTAGACAGCATCGGTGCCGAATTTAATGCCTTTACCGGCAAGGAGTACACTGGTTTTTATATCAAGGCCGCCAGTCAGCACCTTTCTTTTATCCTGGAAATGCTTTCTCAGCTGGTTTTTCACCCCATTTTGCCGGCAGGGGAAATGGAAAAAGAAAGGGGGGCGATTATCGAAGAGATCAATATGTATGAAGACCACCCCATGTCCAAAGTCGGACGAATTTATGAAAAGCTGCTTTATGGCGATACGCCTTTAGGCTGGGATACG
>CAYNBK010000100.1:0-3523 GCA_964395485.1 uncultured Pseudomonadales bacterium | reverse complement strand
TACAAGCAATGATTAAAAAGTACAAGGTTTCGGGCGTTATCTAGGCAAGCCCCTAGAATATTAAAAAAACATTATAAATTAGTCTACTTTTTAGAAAGGACCATATGGAAAATAATGCATATATTTTAACAGCAGTAGTGGCTTTGGCAGTCGGTGCGGTTGCTTTTTTTGGTGGTATGAATTATCAGGAGAGTAAAACCCCGAGTTTTCCCTTTGCCAACGGCCGGACCGGCGGAGCAAGACAATTTGTCACAGGAGGAGATAACGGTACAGCCGGGGGGTCAGGCTTTACTCCTGTCAATGGAGTTATTATAAAAGCTGACAATAGCAGTATCACCGTGCAAATGCCGGACGGCAGCAGCAAGATAGTGCTTCTTGCCGATACTACTCAAATTAGTGAAAGCCAGCAGGCTTCAACCAGCGCCTTGGTTAGTGGAGAAACAGTGGCTGTTTTTGGCCAGACTAATTCCGACGGCAGTATAACTGCGCAAAACATTCAGCTAAATCCAAGACAAATCGGGCATTAAGCTTTTGGCCAGGAAGAAACGATAAGCATTTCTTTATATTTCCGAGGAATATTGGTCCAAACCGCTTCAGTCACATATGGCATAAAAGGGTGCAAGAGCTTGAGGCAATTGAGCAAAACATGACGGAGGGTGGAAAGGGCAACAACGTTACCCTGGTTTAGTCTATCTTTAATGTCTTCTATATATTGATCGGCCAGGCGGTGCCAGGTAAATTCATAGATAGACTCCCCTGCCTGAGAAAAGCGGAATTTGTCAAGGTGTTTGGTGGTTTTGTTGATGAGGGCGTTTAATTCTTTGATAATGGTTTTATCTTCTTTGCTAAGACCAGGGAGTTCATGGTTGTAAAAGGGAATTTCTTGTTTTATTTTGTTAAAATTCATCAAAGTAAAACGGCCGATGTTCCATATTTTGTTGGCAAAGTTGCGGTAGCCCTTTACTTTTTCTTCTGAGAGAGCAATCGGGTTGCCGGGGGCAGAGCCGACCAAAAGCGACATTCTTAGGGCATCGGCTCCATACTTTTCTACCAACTCAATCGGGTTCACCACATTACCTTTGCTTTTGGACATTTTGGCACCCTTGCGGTCAGTTACCATGCTGTGCAGGTATACGGTTTTGAAAGGAGATTTGCCGGTCAAATATTTTCCGACAATCATCATTCTTATTACCCAAAAGACCAAAATATCGTGCATGGTGTCCAGGACATCGGTGGGATAAAAATCTTTAAAATCCTGACTGTTTGGATATCCGGTGCATACAAGCGGCCAGTGAGAGGAAGAAAACCAGGTATCAAAAGTATCGGTTTCTTGAATGTAGTTTTTGCCGGGACATTTGTCAGAAATGATATATTCTGCTTCAGGCGGTGCAATTAATGACTGTAGACCTTTTTTTATATCGTCAATAGTGTGGGTAAGTTTAAGAGTAGAATATTTAGCGGATATACTAGTCTTAAGATTTTTAGATAGCAAAGTAAGGATAATATTTTCGTTCGCTTTATTACCTAAATCATACCAAACCGGCATGCGAAAACCCCAGACAATTTGACGGGAAATATTCCAGTCTTTAAAGTTGTCGGCCCATTGGTGAAAGATTTTGTTGAATCGCTTGGGAATTATTTTGGTTTCGCCTTTTAAGACTGCTTGTTTTGCCGGTTTAACAAGCTTGGAGCTTCTAATAAACCACTGGGTCATTGGCAAAGGCTCAATTACCCGTTTACAACGATAGCAAACCCCAACCCGGTGGGTGTAGTTTTTTTCTACTTTGGCAATTAAACCTTTTTTGGCTAAACCTTCAGCTATTTTTTGTCTGGCGCTATAAACGGTCAGACCGGCATAGGGACCTGTCAGTTGGTTTAAGCGGCCGTTATAATCGATGACTTGTTTGATTTTCAGCTTGTGCCTTTTTCCTATCTCAAAATCATCAAAATCATGCGCGGGGGTGACTTTGACTACTCCGGTGCCAAAATTCGGATCAACTGCCTCGTCGGCCACGACTTTGATTTTAAATTTACCCAGTAAACCTTCGGCTTCAATCGTTTTGCCAATCCATTTTTGATAGCGCTTGTCTTGGGGGTGGACAGCTACAGCCGTATCCCCGAATTTGGTTTCCGGCCGGACTGTGGCCAGCGTAAAAGGGCCGTATTTAAGAAAGTATAAAGGGTCTTTTCTTTCTATGTATTTTATTTCGAGATTAGAAAAAGAAGTCCCGCAGTGGGTGCAATAGTTTACCAGCCGGTAATCGCGGTAGGCCAAACCTTCTTGATAGAGCTTTTTAAAAGTCTTAAATATAATTTTTTCCACTTCGGCAGTGAAGGTATATTTTGAGCGTTCCCAATCCAGCGAAAATCCCAGTCGCCTGAGTTGACCCAAAATAAGGCCTTGGTTATCCTGGACGAATTGTTTGATTTTATTAAATAAGGTGTCGCGGTCAAAGTCAAAACGGGATTTTCCTTGTTTTTTGAGGCATTTTTCATAGACAAACTGGGTTTCAATGCCGGCATGGTCGGTACCGGGAAACCAGACGGTTTTGTCGCCCAGCATCCGGTGGTAGCGGATAAGCAGATCTTCTATTACAAACATAGCGTGTCCGGCGTGAAGCGAAGCATTGGCATTGGGGGGAGGGAGTATGATAGAAAAGGTTTTTTTGCCTTTAGGGTTGGGCTTAAAAGCGCCCGATTTTTCCCACTGGCGATAGATTTCAGGCTCAGCCGCTGCTTGGTATTTTTTTTCCATAAGGCAGATTTTAGCAAAAATATGGAGAAAAACCAAGCTTTTTGCTTATTGTTTATTCCGGGTCTGTTTGTTTTTGAGTATTATCGTAGGGCGCAAAAGGATCTTTTGGTTCTTCTGTTTGTTTTTCCGGCACTTCAAATTGGCTGCTGTCTATCACAGGGCTTGCCGGTGTTTGTTTGTCATCCGAGGGCAAAGGGTTTTGTGGCAGATCTTGTTCTGGTTTTGTTTGGATATCAGGCACTTGAGAAGAATCGTCCTGTCTTGGTTCAGGTACAGAAACAGTCTGTCCGTCCGCAGGAGTGGTATGGCTGGGTGTTTGAGCCGGGGGCGAGAGTGGATCGGGGGCGGGATTAACTGCAGTTTGATCAATCGGGGCAGAAATAGGGGGGTTGTTTGGAATAGCTGTGTTTTGGATTGTTTGATTTTCGGGCATCATGCCGGTTTCTTTTTGATCTATTTTGTCTTCCCGGGCAGGTAAGCTGGAAGGGTCAATAGGCATAGAGGGGTCATTGGTGTCAACCAAGGGAGAAGCTGTGCTGTTTTGAGCTTGACCGGCATTATCTGCGGCCGGCAAGTCGGAATTGTTAGTTTGATTGGATTGATCCATTTTGTCCCCTCCGTTTTTACTAAATATTTTAAATAAATTAAAAACCATATAAAACCATTTAAGCATAGATTTTATTAATTTGTCAAAGTATAAATAAAGAGACCGTTGAATAACAAACAGTATTTTAGTTAAAACTGTATTTTATCAGCTTTTTTCTAAGT
>CAYNBK010000099.1:3357-3565 GCA_964395485.1 uncultured Pseudomonadales bacterium | reverse complement strand
TAGATTGTCATTATAAGTAAGAAGCCCGTTGATCCCCAGGTAAGCATTTTCTTTATTTTTGGCAAACTGCCAGATTTTTTTCTGGCCTTCAAAAGAGTGGAAAAGGAGAGGAATAGAGATTTTTAGATTGTTAGAGTTTAAGAGTTTTAGAATATCTAAATCGGCTTCGCGGTTGTGGACTATTAGAGTTAATTTAAACTTATGGGCG
>CAYNBK010000099.1:0-3347 GCA_964395485.1 uncultured Pseudomonadales bacterium | reverse complement strand
GAGTCTAACCTGGATGATAAATATTTTTTTTTGAATATTTTTATTTTTTAATATGTATTTTTTATCTTTTATTTTTAATTTTTTATATTGATGGTAATCCAATCCGCACTCGCCAATAGCTACTACTTTTTTACCCCCTGCTAGTTTCTCTAATCTATTTGATAATTGAGATTTGAAAATTGAAAATTCCTGTCCCGCGTGTACCGGATGAATACCAACTGACGCATAGACATTGGGATATTTTTCTGCCAGCTCCAGTGCTTTTTGGCTGGAATTTAGATTTGCCCCAGGGACAACAAAAGCATTTATATCTGCCTCTTTTGCTTCTTTAATAGTTTGATCGACCCTGTCGGCAAAAGTCTTAAAATTCAGATGGCAATGGGTATCAATGAGCATATAGCTATAAGTTTAAGAGTTTAAATGTTTAAAAGTTTAATGATTAAGAGCTAAATCGTATTAGATTTTTTTATAAATTTCAGGATAGTTTTTTTTTCATAAACTCACTCCACGACTCTTCTTTAGAATTATTTTGTTTATATTTTAAACCTTTAAATCTTGATACTTTTAAACTTTCGATTAATCGGTAAATAATCGCAGAAATGTGTTTGGTCTTGGCAGAAAGTGATTTAAAATTATTAACGGAAATGTATCCCAAATCATAAGCCGCGTAAAGTTGAGCGCGAACCTCACCACAAGACCCCTTGGCAATATATAGAAAATAAACAAATTCCTCCCGCGTTCCCCGCTCAAAACCTTCGGCAATATTTGAAACAATAGAGATTGTTGCCCGTTGGATCTGGTTTTTAAGGCCATAATCTGAAAATTCTTTACTTGAAGTAAAATAGTAAATTTCCTTTACCAGCTCCCTGCCTTTCTGCCAACAAATTAAATCTTCAAATCTTTTTACCGACGCCATAATTAAGCTTTTTTGTAGTTTATAAACTCCACAGAGTTAATTTTTTATTTTGTGACAAGAAGATAAAGGCCACCCAGGGCTAGTAGGAAGCCAAAAATATAGCGCAGTGAAATAGGTTCTTTTAAAACCAATATTCCAAGTAGGCTAGCCAGAAGCACAATCCCAATCCTTACCAGGGGAATACCGAGGGATAAATTTACTCCGGCAGCAAACATTTTTATAAAAGTAATAGTAGCAATACCGATAAAAAGACCAGCAATTACAGAAAATAATACCCCATTGGTTTTAGTTTGAATTAATTGCTCACCTTTTAATTTAGAGTAAATGACAAAAACAAGAAGAACAAACATTGCCACCAGGTTAATGATAAACCCGCCTAATCCGTCATGAATTTTTCCTGACGCCATTTTTAGAAAAAAATCAAAACCGGTATAAAAAAAGATAGTAAAAAATGCAAAGATAAGCCAAGACATAAATTTAATTATACTCTAGGGAATAATGCTTTGCTAGGCGCTTTTATTTTTTCAGCGGTAAATATTTTTTCAATATTTTTTGCCGTTTCGGGGAGGAAAGAAGAGATATTAAGACTTATTTTTAAAATTTTAGGTATTAGATTATTGACAATTTGAGTTCTTTCCCTTTCCTTTTTTTCCCATGGTTTTTGATCGTTTATTATTTTGTCCAATTTTTTAATTTGATTCCAAGTTAAGATAAGCGCTTCATTAAATTTGTAGACACTAAACAACTGGTGATATTTTTGATTTTTGATTTGTGTTTTTGATTTTTGATTTTTGATGTTTAATTTTTCAGCCAGCTTGCTTACTCGCTGGACAAGGTTGCCAATGCCATTGGCCAGATCGGCATTATAAACCTCTTCAAAATGTTTGATAGTAAAATCGCCGTCGGCAAAGGGTGGGACCTCTTTGAGTAAATAGTAGCGCACTGCATCGGTGCCGTATTTTTTGACCAAAGCATATGGACTAACCACATTCCCCAGACTCTTGCTCATTTTTTGCCCGTCAGATGTAATAAAACCATGGATAAGGATTTGTTTGGAATTGGGCAAGCCGGCCGCCATCAGCATCGCCTGCCACATGGCCGACTGCTGGCGCAGGTTGTCTTTGCCGGCAAACTGGATGACCGGCCACCATTGGTTGAATTTTTTCAGATTCTTTGGCCAGCCAAGAGCAGAGATATAAAAAGTAAGGGCATCAAACCACACATACATCACATGTTTATCGTCATCCGGCACCGGAACACCCCAAGGCATTTTGGCCTTTAAGCGGGAAATACTAAAATCCTGCAGGCCTTTTTTAACAAAATTTTTTATTTCTTTAAAGCGATAGCTTGGTTTGACAAAGTCAGGGTTATCTTTATAAAAAGCTAGTAGTTTTTGCTGCAGCTTGGAAAAAGCAAAAAAATAATTTGGTTCTTCTCTTATTTCCAGCTCCATATTAGGATGCAGTGGGCACTTGTCATTTTCCAGTTCCGAATCTGTTTTTGGGAGTTCACAGCCGATACAATACTTAACTTTATATTTTGCTTTGTAGATATAGCCGTTGTGATCGCACTTTCGCCATAATTCCTGGGCGGCTTTTTGGTGATACTCATCGGTGGTGCGAATAAAGCTGTTATAAGAAAGATTTAAAGCCTTTTTAAGGTGGTCAAATTTGGCAGCGTATTCGTCAGTATAAACTTGGGGATTTTTTTTTTGGGCCAGCGCTTTTTGGTAAATTTTTTGGCCATGCTCATCAGTGCCAAAACCAAAAAAAACATTTTCACCAAGCAAGCGGTGATAGCGGGCGACACAGTCGGCTTGAATGATTTCCAAAGCAAAGCCAATATGCGGTTCAGCATTAACATAAGGCGCGGTAGTGGTGAGATAGTAATTTTTCTTCATTTGTTTAATTATAACAGACTATTTATTTTATCCCTAAAAAACTAAAAACTATAATATATTATCCCTACTATATGGTCGATGACAGCACCATTCATTGAAAGCAAACTTTTTTTCCCAGCCAAGTTGCGCCAACTGAGATTGAATTTCTTGATAATGACCCGTAAAACAAGAAAAGATTGCAGTTAAATCTTGGGTTGTTTGAGGGGATAAAATAGCCGCTTGAACAGATTGAACAGTGTAGTAAGTATGGACTAAGGTAGGATGTGCTGTCAAAACCACGGTAAGCCCATGTTTTTCCCAGCTGTTTTGGATAGCATGCTCTAGGCAAAGATAATAGTCAATGGGCTGTTCGTCATATTCTTCTGTCCATGGTTCACCAACATAAGGTCCATGGCCTTGCTGATACCAATCAATCCTACGATTGTGATCAGCCGCTTTTCGTCCATAGGTTTTTCCTTTTTCCTCTCGGCATTTTTGTAGGCTATATTCGAATTCTTGGGTCATGGGTATAAAAAAACCTCCTTTTAAGGA
>CAYNBK010000098.1:0-3577 GCA_964395485.1 uncultured Pseudomonadales bacterium | reverse complement strand
ATTAAAGGTTAAAAGATAAAAAGCGTCATTATCAGAAAAAACAATCATTCGCTCGATTAATTCCAAAACTGTGTAGCTTTTTCCCGGTACTAATGGATCGCCGCCGTCGCTGGATTTAGGCAAATTGTTGCCCTCGGGGGTAAAAATCAGCTTTTTTTCAAGAATGGCCGGGTCATTTTCTGCTTCTTTCAGATATGTTATCATCACCGGGACCTTTAAAAGCGAAGCCGGATCAAAATTTTCATCTTCCTTGATGCCAAACCATGGGCCGTTATTTAAATCGCGGAAATAAACTGAAATATGGCTGGCTATTTTATCTCTCAACTTCTGATCAACAATTTTTTGCACCTGGCTTTTAAAATTCTGCAGGTTCTTACTTTCCAACCCGCTATCAGACTCACATTCTAAAAGCGGATTAATAAACTGATAGCCACCTTGTCTGATTTCCCGAGTTGTTTCCTGATTTTGTTCTTGTATTTTCGGCGGATGATTTTGGTAAAAAATATAGAACGCCGATAATCCGCCTGCAAAACCAAAAAGAAAAATAATTATTACCGATAAAGATTTATTAATTAAAAACATAATCTCTCTATTTTTAGCATAAATTTAGCATAAAAGCTAAAATAATAATAGTTAATAATATTTGAAAGTAATTCTTTGAATTGTTAAGTTATAAATCACCTGTTGAGTTTTGAAAGTGAGTTTGCTAGAATAAGAAGTCTTGGGCGGGATGGAAAGTATTTAGCCCCGAACTGTTTCTGCTTGTAAAATCGCATACAGTATATTATTACATGCAAATCAAGCCCAGAACATTGTATCTTTATTATATTTTAAGAGGAAAACATGGCAAAAAAAATAAAAGTCGTATTAAAACTAAACATAACAGCCGGCAAGGCTAATCCGGCTCCCCCAATCGGCCCGGCGCTGGGTCAGCATGGTGTCAATATCGTGGACTTTTGCAAAAAATACAATGACAAAACCAAAGACATGCAGGGCGTTGTGCCAGCTATGCTGACAGTATACGAGGACCGTAGTTTTGATTTTGTCCTGAAAAAACCACCGGTGGCAGAGTACATCAAAAAAGCCCTAAGCTTGTCAAAGGCCAGCCAGGAACCGGGCAGAACAAGCGCCGGCAAACTAAATTCCAAACAGCTGGAAGATATAGCCAGGGAAAAAATGGACGATCTAAATACTATAGACATTGAAGCGGCCAAAAAAATAGTAGCCGGAAGCGCAAGAAGCATGGGAATCGACATAGTCGATTAAACCCTAAGTACTAAGCACTAAATTCTAAAGAAATTCAAAACTGTTTAGTATCTAAAATATTAGAATTTACTCCTGAAAGGAGTCAAGGTGGGCAAGAAAAAAATACCAAACATTAACGACTACAGTGAAGAGGCAGAAAGTCAAACCGCAAAAGACAAGGCGGGAGTCGCCGACAAAGCTGCAGATCTGGAAAAAACAGCTAAAGATGCCAAGGTAAAGGAAAAGCCAGCATCAGGGGAAAAGCAAAATAAAAAGGAGAAAACCAAGAAACTCACTGGTCTTTCTGATAAAAAAGCAACTAAGGGCAGTAAAACCGAAACAGAGAGCAAGGCTGAAACAAAAGAGAATGCTAAAAAAACATCGGCTAAAAACTCGCCAAAAGTTGCAAAACAGCGATCTAAACACTATCGGGAAATGAAAGCAAAAATAGAAGCAAGTAGAAACTATAAAATGGAGGAGGCAGTTGCCTTGCTTTTATCTCTTGGTAAAAGCAAATTAGATGAAACCATAGAAATCCACCTTAGCACACTCAAGGATAAAGTGTCAGGTGAAGTAAAATTGCCTCATGGTACCGGAAAAACACAAAAAATCGCTATATTTGACGATGCTGTTTTGAAAAATCTGGAAGCAGGAAAAACCGAGTTTAACGTTCTTTTGGCCAAACCGACAGACATGCCAAAGCTGGCAAAATTTGCCCGCATCCTTGGGCCAAAGGGGCTGTTTCCCAACCCGAAAAACGGCACTGTCACTGCCGACCCGGAAAAAACGGCCAAAGAAATGTCCGGCGGCAAAACCAGATACAAAACTGAGCCCAAAGCCCCTCTTGTTCACTTTACTCTGGGTAAAAAATCATTTGGCGAAAAAAAACTCACGGAAAACCTGGAGGCTTTTATAAAAGCTGTCGGTCCCAAACAAATCATAAAAGCTACATTGTCTGCTACCCAATCGCCCAGCATTAAGCTGGAAATAGTTTAATTTTATTCTTCCGCCGCTATTGACAAGAAGGTTTAAATATAATTTAATTAGGATAATGTCTATTATTTCCTGGCTAAAAAACAACAAGCTGTCAACTCTTCTTATAGTAATAGTTTTATTTTTCTTGTTTAGAAATAGACTGGCAAATAAAAACTTGCCTGTGGCCCAACTGCGCACAAGCAGTTTAGAAAAAGCGGCTATCGCCCCAAGCTATGACGGTGCAGTGATGGATAGCACATCCGACAATAGCAGTATCTTCCCGTCATCTAAGGCTGTTCCCCAGCCAGATATTCAAGAAAGAATGGTAGTAGAAAACAGCAATATGTCCATGGTGGTAGATGACGTGCGCGCCAAAGTAGATGCAATCCTTGACTATATTAACAACAAGGACGGATACATGGTCAATTCCTCGCTCATCCAGCCCGAGGAAACGCCTTTTGCCAACCTGACCGTACGCCTTGCCCAGCAGTGAACTAAGGCCGGCTTTGACCTATCTCCGGGAAATGGCAATCAAGGTCACGAGTGAAAACCTTAATGGCTATGATGTGACTGACCAATACCTGGACATAGAGGCGCGGTTAGACACTTTAAATAAAACTAAGGCAAAATTTGAAGAAATTCTAGTTAAGGCAGAAAAAGTAGATGATATTTTGCGCGTACAAAGGGAAATCATCAACCTGCAGTCACAGATAGACAATTTAATAGGACAGCAAAAATACCTGGAAAAAACAGCGGAAAACGCCCTCTTGACAGTCTATTTGTCCACGGATGAATGGTCTCTCCCCTATGCCCCGGAAAACCCAAGCTTCCGGCCTAATGTGATCTTTAAACAAGCCGTGCGCTCGTTGGTACAGACACTACGCGGAATAGCCGAAAAGCTAATCTGGATCGTGGTATTTAGTGTAGTTTGGCTGCCAGTACTGCTGGTAATACTTCTCGTCAGACATAAAAGAAAGCATAAAAATATCTAACAGCAATTAGCTTCTTTCCCCTTATTATCAACTTGACAATAGTGTTTTCCTAAGCCTGTTCGAATAAAATATAGCGACTCTTGCTATATCAAACATGCCAAACGACTTTATCCTGCTTATTTTTCTGTATTTTTTTCTTCTCTTTTCTTTACTTTTTCTTCTCTTTGTTGTCCCCATCACTTTACCACTTGCTTTATTCTAAATAATTACCTTTTTAACTAACGATCGTATGTAAAAATGGCAATATTGTAGATATAAAAAAAGAAGATCCAAGATAAATAAAACGCTAATATTCAACGATCGGAATTTGTTAAAAACAAAACGAACAACAATGGCGGTTATAATTTGGCAACAAGCTTTTTTAC
>CAYNBK010000097.1:0-3665 GCA_964395485.1 uncultured Pseudomonadales bacterium | reverse complement strand
TTATCTTATTGTACAAGCCTTTGAAAGGTTATACTTTTTTCATAGCATCATTTTATCTGGTAGATCGAGCCCCGTACATGACTATATCCTTGTTAACAGTTTTCATTTATTGCTGTTTTCTTTCCTTTTCTACTTGCTACTTTCTCCCGGCTACTTGTTTCTGATTCTTTCCTAAAGCTCTAACTGTCTAACACCCTGCTTGCCGGTTTACCCGCCTATGGAAGGCAGGCAGGTCTAAAACTCTCTCTTCCCTTTCTACTAACTACTTTCTAGTGGCTATTTGTTTATCCTTCCCTGTTGCGCGATTTCTGCTTCTCTGGCCGCCAGCTCCTTATCACTGGCCAAATAATAGCTTTTTATTTTTTTAATATTTTCATCAAATTCATATACCAGGGGTGTTCCATAAGGTATGTTTAAATTGGAAATGTCTTTATCGGAAATATTGTCCAAATATTTAACCAGCGCCCGCATACTATTGCCATGGGCAAAGATAATCACTTTTTTATCCGCTTTAAGCAAAGGAGCAATAGTTTTATTCCAGTAAGGCAAAAGCCTTACCTGTACATCTTTCAGACTCTCCGCCAGGGGCAGGTCTTTTTTTTCCAGTCCCTGTTCTTCCAGGCTAAATGTGCTGTAGTTTTCATCTGCCTTTTTCAGCTCCGGCGGACGAACCGCATAGCTTCTTCGCCAGGCCAGCATTTGCTTTTCTCCATATTTTTCAGCTATTTCTGTTTTATTTAATCCCTGCAGGGCACCATAATGCCGCTCGTTCAAACGCCAGGAGTGTTTAATCGGTATATTCAGGCCCATCTGCCTAAGTACTATTTCCAGGGTTTCAATCGCTCTTTTTAAAACCGAGCACAGAGCCTGGTCAAAAGTAAAACCTTCTTTTTGCAAAAGAAGTCCGGCTTTTTTGGCTTCTTCCCGGCCCCGTGCAGACAAGTCTACATCAGTCCAACCGGTAAAACGGTTGGCCTTATTGTAGACACTTTCCCCGTGCCGTAACAAAACAAGTTTAATTGTTTTCATAATATCAACCTCGTAGGTTACTTCCTCAAGTAACCTCGTTATTCTTTTACAATTTCCTCTTCTATCCGCAGCAAGCGGTTGTATTTGGCTAGCCTTTCCCCTCTATCCGGACCGCCAAATTTGCACTGCCAGGCTGTACTGCCTACCACCAGGTCAGCGATAAAATCGTCATTTGTTTCTCCCCCCCTGTGAGAAACAACCGTTGTCATGCCCACCTTATCGCTTAATTTTATTGCCTCTAATGTCTCTGTTACCGTACCTATCTGGTTAACCTTGATAAGTACGCTGTTTACTGCTTTTTTATCAATCGCTTTTTGTATTCTTTCTACATTAGTAGTCAAAAGGTCGTCTCCAACTATCTGCAATCTGTTACCGGCCAGTGTAGTTAAACGGCTCCACTCCTGCCAATCTTCTTCCTGATGCATATCTTCCAATGACCAGATAGGATATTTTTTCGTCCAAGCGATTATTTTATCCGTCCACTCGTTCCCGCTTAAAACCTCACCGTCTTCGCTTTTTAAAATATATTTGCCGTCCTGGAAAAACTCAGAAGCAGCCGCGTCGGTTGCCAAAACTACCTGCTCCGCTGGCTGATAACCGGCTTTTTCTATGGCTTCTACCATCAGCTGAAATGCTTCTTCGTTTGATTTTATCTCTTTTGGACAATAAGCTCCTTCAAACCCTACGCCGGCAGAATATCCCTTACTCAAAAGGATTTTTTCCAGAGCATAAAAAGCCTCCGCCCCCACCCGGAGCATTTCGGAAAAACTACCAAACTTGTCTTTTTTAGGAACAATCATAAACTCTTGTATATCTGTCGCCCAGTTGCCGTGCTTGCCTCCTTCCAAAAGTAGAATCATCGGCTGGGGCAAGGAAAAACTATTATTTTCGCTTAATCTCCCGATATATTGGTAAAGCGGAATTCTCTCTGCCCTGGCCGCCGCCCGGCATATTGCCATAGACACAGCCACTATCGCATTTCCTCCCAAACGGCTCTTGTTTTCAGTCCCATCGGCCGCAATCATCAACCTATCAAGTTCTTCTTGTTCTTCTACTTCTTTGCCAAAAAGCAGTTTATTTAACTCTCCGTTAATGTTTGCCACAGCCTTCAAAACTCCTTTACCCTTATATCTTTTCGGGTCATTATCTCTCAGCTCCAAAACTTCACTGGTACCGGTAGACGCGCCCGACGGTACCTGTCCCAATGCTTTTATGTTATTTTCAAGTATCACCTCTGCCTCAACCGTCGGCTGTCCCTTTGAATCCAAAATTTCTCTGCCTTTTATTTGTTTTATTTTCATATAATACTAAGCTGTTAAAGGTATAAATTTGTATCTTTTTTCAGTTTACAGCGTCTCGCCTTTGCTAAAGTTTCTCATTTCAGCCTTGATTCGAGCGCGATTTTGAAAAAAGATCTACAAATTTAATGCCTTAACACCTGTCAATTTATTTGTTTTTAAAACGTTATTATATTTATTTTATCCGATATTTCTTTTTCCAGCCAGTCTCTCTCTGTCGTTGTCATTATTGTTTGCTGTTTTTTTACAGCCTCCAACACCTGATGCCGGTGTTTATCATCCAATTCGGAAAAGATATCATCCAAAAGAAGCACTAGTTTTTGGCGGCTTTTTTCTTTTACATAATCCAATTCGGATAGTTTCAGGGCAAGCACGCCCAATCTCTGCTCACCCCTACTTCCATAGTGCGCCAAATTTTCCTTATCTATATTTCCCTTATTCTTATCAATATTTGATTTTTTATTTTTAATTTTTAGTATTTCTATTTCGTCCCTATGCGGCCCCACCAAAGTAGTAGCAGTAGCAATACAGGCACTTTTGTATTTTTCCAAGCGTTCCCGGCTGATCACGCTTCTGTCATAAAACAAGTTAATACAAAAGTTGTTGTCTGGCCGGCAAGAGTTTATATAGTTTATCAATTCTTCTCTCTTTTCCATTATATACCCGCCGTTTTTTATCAATAGTTCGTCCCAAAAATATAGCTGGCGCTCGTCAGTCAGTCTGTCTCTTATCTTTTCCAATATTCTGTTTCTTTGCCTCAGTCCTTTTTTATAGGACATGAGACAGCGCAGATATTCCTGGTCGGTTTGACAAAGTATATTATCCAAAAAGTCTCTCCGGTTCCCCGGCGGGCCCAAAACAACATCCATATCTTCCGGCCGGAATAAAACCGCTTTTAGTTTACCGACAAAGTCACCCATTCTTTTAGCTGTATCGTTTAGCAAAAATCTTTTTTTGGCTGTTCTTTTTTCTAAAAACCTGCCTCTTGTCAAAATTATTTCCAGCTTGTCGCTTCCATCTTTGTAGTCTACCTTCCCGGATATTCTAGCCAAATCCTTTCCCTCCATGATCATTTCTTCTTCTTTGCTCACCCTGGAGCTTTTCCCCACTGCCAGTAAATAGATCGCCTCCAACACATTAGTTTTTCCGACCGCATTTTTCCCCACAAGCATATTTACCCTATTATCAAATAAAAATGTTTTTGTTTGATAATTACGAAATGCCTGTAATTCTAAGCTTCGTATTTCCATAATATATTTTCTTGCTAATTATCTGTCCTAAAGTATATTAACCTCAATTCCGAAATGCTCTAATAGCCATATATCCAAAGATACAGTG
>CAYNBK010000096.1:0-3669 GCA_964395485.1 uncultured Pseudomonadales bacterium | reverse complement strand
GCCTTTAACTTTATCAGGGTTCCTTCCAACTGGCGGGTGCTGGTTATTTTGGAAGAAAGAAGTTGGGCTACGTCCATGGGGAGGCTGATAGAAAGCATTTTGGCTTTAATAAGAAGAATGGCTGTTCTCAGCTCAAAGTTTGGCTCTTGAATATCCACTATTAGGCCCGCTTCAAAGCGGGAAGCAAGCCTTTCTTCCAATTTTTGGATTTCGTCCGGAGGCTTGTCAGAGCTCATAATTACTTGCCCTCCTTCGTGAAGGATGGCATTAAAGGTGTGGAAAAACTCTTCCTGTACGGTGTTTTTGCCGGCAATAAATTGAACATCGTCGATAATAAGGATATCAACCAGGCGATATTTTTTGCGAAAATTTACAGTCCTTTTTTCCTGTATGGCTTCGATAATTTCATTAGTAAATTCTTCTCCGGTGCAGTAAAGCACTTTTAAACTAAGCTTTCTGCAAAGAGCAGACTGAGCAATTGCCTGCATAAGGTGGGTTTTCCCTACTCCAACCCCTCCATAAAAAAAGAGAGGGTTGTAGGCTTTTCCCGGTGTGCGGGAAACGGCCCTAGCGGCGGCATAAGCCATTTCATTTGAAGAAGAAACGGCAAAATTTCTAAAAGTAAAATATGATTGAAGGTGGGCAATTTTTAAAAGATAAGAAAGTTTATTTTTGGGACTTTGTTCTTGTACAAACAAAGGGCCCAGGTCTGACCCTCCGGGAGGATTGCTGTTTGGATGTAAAGAGAGGGGAAAACCGATTTTGTATTGAATTTTAACTTTATTTTTTAAACGTTTTTCAAGCAAGCCAATGAGCTCTTTTTGATAATGCTCTTTTATAATATCTCTTGTGTAAGAATTGGGCACAACAAGAATACAAATACAATAATCCTTTTCTTTACTGATTTTGTCAATTTTGCTTGAACCGAAGTAGAGCTTGTAATGGGCAGAGGACAAAATAAGCTGGAGCTCTGCCTGAATTTGTTTCCATATTTTGTCTTTTTCCATAAAATATTTTCTCCGGTTTTTAACAAGTGCAAAAAATAGGCAGGATTTTTGTTAAAGGAAGTTATGTCTTAAAATAGCAAAGTTTTCCACATTGTGCAAGTGGTAAATTTCAGCTATTTTAAAGAGCCGGTGATTGTGGAAAACTAAGCCCTTGTATTATTTGTGCCAAGCAGTTAAAATTAAAAGAATTAGTATCTATTAACTACCGGGGTGTTTTGCTATGTCAACTAAAAGAACCTATCAACCATCAAAAAAGAAAAGAGCCAGAAAATTTGGCTTTCGAAGCCGCATGGCCACTGCCAAAGGAAGGCTGGTTCTTAAAAAAAGAAAAAACAAAGGAAGAAAAAAACTAACGGTTAATAATTAAATTACTAAACTAATTTTTAATTGACCTAAAAGTTCTATTTTAGAAAAATTAGCGCAATCAGAATAATTAGAAAATTTTCCTTTGCTTCCTAAAACAAATAAACTCTCCGGCCATGAAACAACTCAAGTCCTTAAGGGGGGGGATAAAATATACACCCCTCTTTTTACTTTGTACTTAAAAAAAGAAAAGGACTTTAAGGCGGGGGTAGTGGTGTCAAAAAAACTCAAATTTTTAGCCGTTGAAAGAAATCGGGCCAAAAGAAGAGTATATTGTGTTCTGGATGGGATGGCAAAAGAAAAGCAAATTAGCAAGGGGTGGATAGTTGTTTTTTTAAAAGACAGCCAAATTTTAAAGACTCCTTTTTCAGAAATGATAAAAGAAATTAGCAAGTATTTAGCTTGAGACGGGAAATTGCAAGCCCTTTTTGTGTTTGGCGTCATATTTAATTAAGTATAGCATTCTTAAGAAAATAGATTCTGAAATAAATTCAGAATGAAGTTTTTTGAATGAAAAGAATAGTATTAAAAATTATCCGTTTTTACCAAAAGAGCCGTTGGTTTTACTCCCCTCTGCTGAAAGCCATGTGGCTTAGTGATGAAGCGTGCCGCTTTTATCCAAGCTGTAGCAACTATTGCTACCAAGCGGTAGAAAAATATGGTACACTAAAAGGAGTTTTTATATGCATAAAGAGAGTTTCCCGCTGTCATCCGTGGAGCAAAGGCGGGATAGATAAATTAAGATAAATTCTAAATTCTAATATTCTAAATTCTAAATAAACTTAATATCCAAATACTTAAATCGTCCAAATTGTTTAGAGTTTGGTGTTTAGTGCTTAGAAATTATATTTTATGAACATTTGGACAATATTGCTTTTTCAGCCGCTTGTTAATTTGCTCTTATTATTTTATCGGGTATTTTTTAATAATATGGGAGTGGCTATTATTGTTCTGACTGCCGCTATTCGCCTGGTTTTGCTTCCCATCACCAGCAAACAATTAAAAGCAGGACAAACCATGAAAAAGCTGGCTCCGGAGCTGGAAAAGCTTAAAAAACAATATGGAGACGATAAACAGCGCTTTGCCCAGGAGCAGCTTAAGTTATATCAAAAACACGGGGCCAACCCCATAGCGGGCTGTTTGCCCACAATAATTCAATTTGCTGTGCTTATTGCCCTTTACCAGGCATTAAGCCAGGTGCTTTTAGCCAATGGAGACGTGATAGGCAAACTGAACGAAACGCTTTATTCTTTTTTACGTTTGCCCACAGAAACCCATCTTAATATGCGTTTTTTATATTTGAATATTGATAAGCCCGATACTTTTCTTTTGCCTTTTTCGATAAAAGTTTTTAACTTTACCCTTAATCAAATTCCCGGTTTATTTTTAATTGGAGCGGCCATGGTTCAATTTTTATCCTCGAAGATGTTAATGCCGGCCAAAAGCCAGCTTGAAAAAGCCAAAGAAAAAAAAGAAGAAAAAGAAGGAGAAGATATGGCAGGCATGATGCAATCACAAATGCTTTATTTGGCTCCGCTGATGACGCTTGTGATTGGTTTCCGTTTCCCCTCGGGATTGGTTTTATATTGGTTTTCTTTTTCTCTTTTTATGTTGGCTCAGCAACTTTTCCTTAAAAAGGAGGAAGCAAGGAAATGAAAAAGAAAGCAGAAGAAAAAATTAAAACAAGCGATATGGACATGGATAAGCTAAGGGAGTTGAGCATAGAATATTTTAATAAACTAGGCCTTGAAGACGGAAGCTTTCAGCTGGAAATGCAAAAAGACGGCGACTGGATAAGCCTCAACTTGGCTTGCACAAATCAAGAAGACCAGGGATTGCTTATTGGCCGCAACGGAGAGGGTATTTATGCCCTGCAACACATACTGCGGCTTATGGCTTACCGGCGCTTTGGGCAATGGACCCCATTGGTATTAAACATAGGCGGGTTTTTGGAAGAAAGACAGCAAACCCTAGAGAAAATAGCCAACAATTTAGCCCAGAAAGTTAAGTTTTCAAATACGGTTCAAGAGCTGACAAGTTTTAATTCGGCTGAAAGAAGAATAATCCACATGGCATTAAAAAACCACCCCGACGTAAGCACGGAAAGCGTCGATTCGGAGGGGGGGCGTAAGCTTCTTATAAAGCCAAAACAGCAAAAGCAGGCAGTTCAACCTTAAAACGTTTTAAGAGTTTTATTGGCTTCTTTGACACAGCCCTTTGATTGAAATAATAATATTATATAAGACCTAAGTTCTAAAACGAAGTGCACCAAAAAAGCGGTATAATAATAGCTTTGGAG
>CAYNBK010000095.1:0-3685 GCA_964395485.1 uncultured Pseudomonadales bacterium | reverse complement strand
AGAGCAAAATGGTGAGGTCATTGATGCCGATTAAGTATTAATGACCCACCTTCAAATAATCAATTGAAAAATACTGGCTCAGGGGATCACTGCTGGCATAGACACTATCGCTGTCTGGCAAGCGGACGTAGTTTCCCAAAAAGTCCGGGGTGTTTTCCCCTACGCTTAATTTCCACTGACTGGCACCACCATTTATTGTTATTGTCTTTGCACTCTCGCTATCCAAAGCAAAACTAGCCTCTTTATCTTTATTGACACTTGCTAGCTTGCTGTCATCTAATCTGCCAATGGTTTGTAAAAAAGCTTCTACCTTTTCTTTAGCCGCGCTGGTTGACTCGCTCTCATCACTTATAATCCATATGTCACTTTCTTTTTGCAAATAAATACTGCTATCCTGACTTGCCAATTCAATGTTTTCTACTACATCCTTGTCAAAAGACAAAAGACTGCTTGCTTTTTTATTTGCTTTAAAAAAATTTGTTTTTAACCCCATCGCCAGAGTAAGTAAAAATATAAAAATAAGAAAAAGAGGCAAAGTCTTTTGCAGATTATCAAGCTTCATAAATGGTATCTCCCTTTTTTCTATTGTGCAAAAAATAAAAAGCCGCTATTGCCACAAGCGCACTTGTCCCAAAAATATTACCATACTTAAACAGCCCCTTTTTATCGGGAGCAAGTTGCTGCATGGGATGTATGCCGTCTCCCTTAATCCTTATTTGGGAAAGGTTAACATCCGACGCCAGATAATCCACTATATTTAAGAGCATTGCTCCATTACCCTGATACTGTTTGACAAAATCATCGTTTATAAAACGGCTGTCGGCTATCACCAGCAGTTTGCCGGTCTCCGTTTGTCCGATATATTTTTCGTCTTTATACAAAAAGGGTATATCCTCCTGCTTAAAAGCGCTTGACAGCTTTCCCTCGGCTAGCCCGGCCAGAGGAAAAGATTTTAAATCCTTTCCTTTAATATCATAGTCCTGGGTAGGATCCAAATTATAAGTACCTGTCTGCTGCCAGGAGCCGGTAGATGAAGACAGTAAAATTTTGGCCAGGTTATTCTTTGTCTTTATGGACGAAGTCCATGGCATTACTGCCGTTTCCAAACCAGACAAAGGGCCATCTTGGTTTATACCTGTTTTTAAGAGCCTCACCCAAAAAGGATAAGGCACAAAAAAACTGGAACTGCCGGTATTGAAAGGGGCAATTTCACTACTCTGATCCAAAATTAAATCACTGCTTAAGGCCAAGCCGTATTTATCCAGCCAGTCATTTAAGCCCAAATCAAGGCTAACCGCCGTCAACCTCTCATCCAGCTGAACACCGGAGCTTAAAAGTAAAATAGATTTTCCGCTCATCAGATACTGATCCAGCAAATATACTTCGTCCTTTGTAAAAGCTTTTTTCGGACCAGCTATCAAAAGCAAATTATTCTCGCCTGACAAGAGCGTCCCTGACTGGCTGCTTACATTTACCTTGTCTGTTTCATATTGCTGTCTCAATACACTCTCCACCAAGCTTAAATTATGGGCCGCGCTGTCTTCGTCATGTCCTGCACTAAAAGCAATTTTTAAAGGATTCTTGCGGGTAAGTTTGGCCAAACGGGAGCTTAACTCGTATTCAAGATTGGCTGTATTGTCTATTACCGGTATTGTTTCGCTCTTGTTCGCATAAGTCATTGTGAGGCCAAAATAGCCCTGTGATACTTGCAGCTGCTCACCTTCAATATTGGAAAACTGCAGCTTTGGGATACCAACTGCCTGAGCCGTTTGGGCCAAGTTCGGATCATCCGCCGGGTCTTTGTATTCTACTTTTATTTTCCCCAGCGACAAACTAGCATATTCACCCAAAGTATCTTTTAAAAGATCGGCCGAACTTTTCATGCGATTAGGCAATTTAGCCGATATGTAAACGGTGATATTAACTACATCGTCCAGGTTTTTTATGGTCTTTTTGCTTACTTCGGACAGTGAGTAGTTCTTTTTTGCAGTCAAGTCCAATTTTAAAGGGAGAAGCGTAAAAAGGTAGTTGCTTACCGCCAATACTGCCGCTACCAAAAGTAGTATTAAATAATCATTAAACTCTATTAGTTTTTTCAGATTTATCTCAAGTTTCATTTTTTTTATAGTCTAAATATATGTGGTATTATATTAATGCTTGCTGTCTATCGCTTATATCTTCTTAAGGTCAAATTTTTAACCAGTGCAAACAAAAAATAAAATGAAAAAGATAAAAAATATAGTAAATCCCTTATATCAACAAGCCCTTTAGCCATGTTGTTAAAATGGCTAACCGGCGAAACAAAATCAAGAATCGAGGCTAGGCCGGACGGTACTTTTTCCAGCACAAAAGCCTGCCCGCTCAAAAAAAGCAAAAGCACAACAAAAAGCGTCATCAAAAATGCCGACATTTGCTGACTGGTAAGTCTGGATACATAAAGCCCGATTGCCAGATACAGTCCTCCCAAAAGAAAAACACCCAGATATCCGCCTGCTACTTCACCCCAATCCAACTGTCCGATAAAAGATATGCTTATCGGCACAGGTAAAGTTAAAAATAGAGCCAGTAGTAAAAATGCCATATTGGCCATAAATTTTGAAAATATTATATGACAGTCTCTTAAAGGTAGAGTAAAAAGTATTTCCTGGGTTCCGCTTGACTTTTCCTCGGCAAAACTGCGCATGCTCAAAGCCGGCGCCAAAAATACCAGCATCAGGGAAAATGTGGAAAAATAGCCTCGGGTACTGGCATCATTTATCAGAAAAAAATTGTTAAAAAACAAAAAATTTGCCAGCAGTAAAAATACCGCCAAAAAGATAAAGCCCAACGGCGAGTAAAAAAAATACAAAAATTCTTTTTTAAATAAAGTTGTTTTCATGTTCTAATGCCTATTATTTTAAAATAATTTTGTACAGCTGTTTGTTGATTTATACTTTTAATATAAGTAAGAATGTATTTTTATGCAGTGAGTTGCTGTTACACTTTCAATTTACCGCTCTCTGTGTGGGAGTTTAACTCACAAATAAAAATATATTCTTACGGAAAAATTCTTCATTCTAATGTCATCTTCATAAATACTTTTTCCAGTGATTTTCTTCCCTTGGTCAGTTTGACCAGACTGTCGTCTGCCACTATTTTGCCCTTATTTATAATAATAACGTGAGAACAAACCGCCTGCACTTCTGATAAAATATGGGTAGATAAAATAACGGTTTTTTCTTTGCCAAGTTTTTTAATAAGCTTCCTTATTTCAACTATTTGGTTGGGGTCTAAGCCGGAGGTCGGCTCATCCAAAATAAGTATTTCCGGATCATGGATAAGGGATTGGGCCAAACCCACTCTTTGGCGGAAACCTTTTGACAGAGTAGAAATCCTGTCACTCATTTTTTCTTTTAAACCGCAATCTGTTGCAACTTTGTTTAATTTCTCTTCTATATCTTCCAAGCCCCGAACATTGGCCGCAAAAACAAGGTACTCCTTTACTTTCATCTCTTCGTAAAGTGGATTATTTTCCGGCAGATAACCGATTTTGCTTTTTATTTTTATCTCGTCATCGTCATAGTTTAAGCCGTCAATGGTAATCTTTCCCTTATTTGGATAAAAATAACCTGTCAGTAACCTCATGGTGGTTGTTTTACCTGCTCCGTTTGGTCCTAAAAAACCGGTGATTATGCCTTTTTTCAAA
>CAYNBK010000094.1:0-3701 GCA_964395485.1 uncultured Pseudomonadales bacterium | reverse complement strand
GCTTCATCAAACATATTAATCCATATAATTTATCTATGCCTTAGTATACAATAAATTTTACTATATACAATAATCACTTGTCTTCCAGCGCTTCTATCCCCGGTAAAGTACCATTCTCAATAAACTCCAGCATTGCCCCTCCACCGGTAGAAACATGGTCAATTACTTTCAAATATTCATTTTTTTGCAAGGCGGCAATAGTATCGCCCCCGCCTACTATGCTTAAAGAATCTGGGTTTTGAGCAATGGCATAATAGATAAAATCGGTTCCGTTGGCATATTCTTTTTTTTCAAAAACCCCCATTGGCCCATTCCAAATAATAGTTTTTGCTTTAGCAATAATACTGCCGAATTCTGCTTGTGTTTTTGGACCAATGTCCAGCGCTTGCCATTGGGTGGGTATCTTGTCTGCTTCCACTACTCCATCGCTTCTGCCGCTGTCCAAATCTCCCAACACCACATCTGTTGGCAGCATCATGGCCGTATTTCCTCTGGATGCTTTCCAAAATAAATTTCTTGCCAGCTCCACCATTTCATGACAGACTCTTGACTTTCCCACTTTATAACCCCAGGAGCGTAAGAAGGTGTTGGCTGTTCCTCCCCCAACCAAACAATAGTCAGCTTTTTGCAACAGCTTCCCAACCAAAGTTATTTTATCCTCTGCTTTGGCTCCGCCAATTATTGTTACCATCGGCCTTTTTGGTTTTTCAATCGCCCTGCCGATAATGTCGGCTTCTTTTTCCAAAAGCAAGCCAGCTACACTTGGTAAATATTCTGTTACGCCTACTGTAGAGGCATGCGCGCGGTGCGAAACCCCAAAAGCATCATTTACATATATGTCAGCCAAACTCGCCAGCAGAGAAGAAAATTTCTTATCATTTTGTTTTTCTTCCTTATAAAAACGAATATTTTCCAAAAATATAATCTTCCCGCCCAGCCTCCCAAGCTTTTCCCTATTTTCCTTTTGTCTTATATCCTTGTTAAAAAAAAGTACTTTTCTGCCTAAAATCTGCTCCAGGTGTTTAGCAACGGGTAAAAGTGAAAACTTTTTATCTTCCCAAGTTTTTGGTCGGCCCAGATGCGCCAGCAAAATAAGCTGGCAGTCTTTTTTCAATAAATACTCTAACGTTGGAATACTTTGGCGAATACGAAAATCATCACCCACTTTAAAACCATCAAGTAAACTAATATTATAATCTACTCTCACAAGAATTTTTTTACTGTCCAGCTTTATATCTCTTATGGTTTTTTTATTCATTTTTTATTTGCTATTTGTTAATAGCCGGCGCATTAACAAATCTATTAATTAATTCTTTGCTGTTTTCTACATTTAACTCACGGAACAAAAAAGCAAATCTTTTCTCCAAATCTTTCCCAATTACGGTTTTGATATTTTCCGGTATATTCCAAAAATCACGCTTAAATTGTCCCCATGCCTTTTTTCTTAGTTTATAATGAAACTGCTCATCTGTCATGTCCTTTTTTTCCTCCTGCAAAGTTTCATCCACCCATTTATACATTTTTTTTAATAAATCTTTAGGGAAAAGGGGGTGATCCATCACAATATTTTGAAAACCAGTAGCCAGATGCACTTCAATGGCTTCACTTTTTGGGAACTGAGAAAAATACTTATCCGGCAAAGTAGAAGCGCCGTGCTGAACTGTTCCCCCCATTTTATAGTTTCTGGCTGTTGCCGCCAGCCTTTTTAATGTATCAAAATCTACATCAACCTCGGCCAAACTGCCATCAGGCAAAGGTACTCCGCCATGATGGGTACCGGTTTGGATAGAGATTTTTGACAATCCTGTCACGCCCGGTTCCAGCAAATTGTTAAAACTATCCATAAAAGCCCGAAGTTCTTCTTCTGTCGAGTTTTTTCCGCCAATATGGCCAATCTCACCACCAAGCGAAATTGTCACTCCTTTTGGCTGGCAATCGCGAATAAAATTTGTCAGTTCTGCCGATAGACGATAATTGCTTTCCTGCTGTTTTCCAATACTGCTTTTTGCATAATCGACCATTGTCGACATATCAAGGTCAATATTATAAAAACCAGCCTCAATCGCTTCTTTTGTCAGTATTTTTAATTTTTCTAAATCCCCATCCTTGGCTATGCCTACCTGACCGCTTTCTTTCACTTGAAAATGGTCACCCTGAATAAAAAGCGGCCCGGAAAAACCATAATACAAAGCAGAACCAATAATAACAGCTACAAACTCTGCTGGTGATTGGTCGGTATAGCCTATTTCCGACCGGGCGATTTCAAAAATAAGCGCTCCCACTTCTTCTTGGACTGCGGTTTTAAAAACAGCTCCTGCCATATCAAAACTCATCCCGCGGATATTTATAGCAGGTACGGTAAAATCCAAAGGCAGTTTCCCCTGTCCGCGCGCCAAATAAAAATCATTTATCGATGCCGGTCTGATATTATAATCCTGGCCCAATTGCCACAATTTAATATAAGCCTGTTTCTTTTCATTAGCTAAACCAAATACCGCCTGCCAAACTAATTCTTTTATTTTCCCTTTATCCATATCTCTCCTTTTTTTAATATAAAATTGTTCTATCTCCTTCTATATTCTATATTCTATTTGTTTTTTATTAAAAACGTGTGTTGTGTCAATAAACCTTATTTTTCCGGAAATTGTATTGGCTACCAAGCTGTGAGTCCTGGCTCCTCCGCCAAAAAACCTTACACCGGTAAGCAGGTCGCCATTTGTTACACCGGTAGCACAAAAAATAATATTTTTTCCTGATGCCAATTCCTCCGCCGTATATACTTTGTTTAGTTTGCCTCCCATTTTTATCAGCCTTTGTTCTTCTTGGCTATTTTTTGGCCAAAAACTGGCCTGCATTTCACCTTTTAAACAGCGAATGCCGGCCGCCGTCATTACTCCCTCCGGCGCCGCACCGATACCCATCAAGGCATGTACTCCACTTCCCCTCATAGCTACAGCAATCCCTGGTAGTAAATCGCCATCGGGAATCAACTTTACTCTGGCGCCTGCCTGTCTTACTTCGGCAATCAGCTTTTCGTTGCGCGCTCTATCCAAAATGACGACTACCAAATCATCTATTTTTCTTTCCAGGCTTTTGGCAATAAGCTCTAAATTTTTCTTGGCAGGCGCTTTGATATCTATTTTTCCGCCTGCCTCAGGTCCCACTACCAGTTTGTTCATGTACATATCCGGAGCATGAAAAAGCCCTTCTTTTTCTGCAGCGGCCAGTACCGTAATCGCCCTACCGCCAAGACTTGCCGTAGCGTTGGTATTTTCCAACGGATCAACGGCAATATCCACTTCCAAACCCTTGCCAGTACCAAGTTTCTCGCCAATAAAAAGCATAGGGGCCTTATCCCTTTCGCCCTCTCCGATTACCACTCTCCCCTTAAAATCTACCTGATTAAAAAAACTGCGCATTGCTTTTACCGCCGCCCTATCAGCGGCCATCTTATCGCCAAAGCCGGCCGCTCTGGCTGCCGCGATCGCGGCCAATTCAGTTGCATGAGAAAGCTGTAGAGCCAAGTTATTTTCCATATTTTGCTCCCTAAAAAACATAGCCCGGCTGGGGCGGGCTAAAATAATTTATCAATACTTATCACAAAATAAAATATTATCATATTTAATATGAACTTGTCAAGATTCTTTTTAATCCAGCAAACACAAACTCTGTTTTTTTGTGTTTTTATTCCTAAATTGTAT
>CAYNBK010000093.1:0-3714 GCA_964395485.1 uncultured Pseudomonadales bacterium | reverse complement strand
ATAAATTTTTATAATATTCTATAATTTTGGTAAATTTGTTTTGGTTTTACTATAGATACAAATTTTTATTCGGTTTTTTAATCGCCTGCGACAAAGGTCACTGCTTGATTAAGTAGTCGGCGCAAGGCTTTTTTTGAAAAAACACGAATAAAAACTGTATCTTGCGCTATACAATATGAAGCAATTTATATTTTCTATTATTATTACCACTAAAAACGAGGCTGAAAATATTGGCCACTGCCTGGAGAGTATAAAAAGGCAAAACTTTTCGTCGGGAAAAGTGGAAATTATCGTGGTGGATAATAATTCGACTGATAAGACTAAACAGATTGCGAGGAGGTTTACAAAACTGGTTTTTAATAAAGGGCCGGAGCGCTCGGCGCAGAGAAACTACGGCATGAAAAAAGCAAAAGGAAAGTATTTGTTTTATTTGGATGCGGATATGAGCCTGTCTGCCGGATTGCTCAAAGCGGCAGTAGAAAAAATGGAAAAAGGGAATTTGGCGGGTTTATATATAGTAGAAAGGGTAATGGGAGAAGAAAAACTGAACAGTACTAAGACTCAAAAACCCGAGGTGTCTCGATTAGTCCACCTCGGGGGTGGAAAATATTGGACGAGGGTAAGGGATTTTGAAAGGCAGTTTTATACAGGTACTGCGGTAGATGCAGTCCGGATGGTGCGTGCGGATGTATTTGCCAAAAGCGGCGGTTTTGATGAAAAGCTAACCGGCCCTGAAGACTGGGATTTTGACAAAAGAATAAGGCAGATGGGAAAAACAGCGGTACTGCCCGAGCATGATGGCTGTATTTTCCATAACGAAGGGCGGTTTAGTTTTGCTAAATATCTGCACAAAAAGAGCTATTATCTTAAATATTTTGTTAGATATAAAGTAAAGTGGCTGGGTGATCCGGAAGTGAAAAAACAGTTTAGCCCCTGGTATCGGATGTTTGGAGTATTTTTGGAAAGAGGCAAGTGGAAAGGTTTGCTTGGACGGCCTGATCTGGCCGCTGGAATGTATATACTAAGATTTATGGTTGCGGTAGGATATGTAATAGAAAATCTAAAAGCCTTAAAGAAGAAAGTAGTTTAATGAAGAAAAATATACTTATTATTTCTCCTTTTTTTTCTCCCAATCTGGGAGGGGTGGAGAGTTATCTTGATGGGCTGACCAGTGAATTGCTCAGATTAGAGTATAGAGTTTTAGTACTGACTTATCAGCCCTTAACTACAAAAACAACAGGCTTGGGTTTGGAAAAAAGAAAAAATCTGGAAATCAGACGGATAAAATGGTTTGGGTATAACTGGTTTAACAAGTTTGAGAATATTGCTTTGTTGAATTTTTTCTATTTAACTCCGGGACTGCTTTTTCATACTTTGCTGTTTATGGTAAAAAATGGCAGGAAAATAGATCTTGTCCATGCCCATGGTTTGACTGCTGCTTTTGTGGCGAGGATTGTCGGTATTTTTTTCCCGAAAAAAAAAGTATTCAGCATTCACGCTGTTTACCATTTTGCTAAAAAAAAGCTTTTGGCAAAAGCCGCATATTGGCTTTTAAAGGATTTTGACGAGATTATCGCTTTGGCAAAATACTCAAAAATAGACTTGATGGGAACAGGTTTGCATAGTGCTCAAATAAAGGTAATTTACCAATGGGTAGATCAAAAAATCTTTAAACCGAAGGATAAAATTAAAAACCGCAAAAAACTCAAGCTTAAGGGGGGCGCGACTATCCTTTTTGCAGGCAGGCTGATCAAAGAAAAAGGGGTTTATTTGCTTTTGGCCATAGCTGGCAAATTGCCGGAAATAAATTTTATTATAGTGGGCGATGGAGAAGAAAAAAATAATTTAGAAGACAAAACTAGAAAATCAAGAAATATAATTTTGGCCGGGAGGAAAAACCCCGGGGAGCTGGCAGAGTATTACGGAGCCTGTGATTTATTGATTCAGCCCTCTTTGTATGACGAGGGGTTTTCCCGGGTAGTGCTGGAGGCGATGAGCTGTGGCCGGCCGGTAGTAGCCAGCCAAAAAGGCTGTTTGCCGGAAATGATACCAAGTTCTTGCGGTGTTTTGTTAAAGCCAAGCGCGGGAAACTTTTACAAGGCAATAGAAAAACTATTTGCCAATAAAGCAGTTTTAATAAAGATGGGAGATAAAGCGGTAAATTATGCAAAGAAAAACTATAGCCGCAGAAATATTACTAAGTTAATCGAGGTTTATAACAATGGATAATATATCATTGAGCGACTTTGTTTATAACAATGTGCTTTATAGGCGCAGCTTTAAAAAGCTGATTGCTAAAATACTGCAAAACCCGCTTATCTATCGTAACCCGTTTTATCGCCGGCGCTATCGGGCTTTAATGGTCCGGAAAATGAAGAGCTACAGACAAAAACCTTTTCGAGTGATGATCGAGAATACCAACAGCTGTAATGCCAATTGTATTTTTTGTCCTCACAAAATAATGAAGCGCAAAAGAGGAGTGATGAGTATGGACTTGTATAAAAGAATCATCAATGACTGTGTAGAAGAAAAAATCGACTTTGTCACCGTTTATGGTTTTGGTGAACCTCTTTTGGACAGAGATTTTATCAAAAGGTTAAAATACGCCAAGACAAAAGGAATTAAAAGGTTAACTACAAATACTAATGCGATGTATTTGACTGAAAATATAGCCAGGCAAATAATAGAAGCCGGCCTTGATGAAATTTTTATCAGCTTTGATGCGGAGACAGCCAAAACTTACCGCCAAGTAAGACCAGGATTGGATTTTGCCACAGTCGAAAAGAATATCAAGACACTGTCCAAGTTGAGACAAAAACTAAAACGACGGAAGCCGGAAATAGTGCTTTCTTTTGTAGAGACGGACATTAACCGAGCGGAAAGCGCCGGTTATATAAAAAAATGGCAAAAGACAGTAGACCACATTTCCGTATCTCAAATACACAACTGGACCGGAGACATTGACAATGGCAGAAAAATAATAGGCCAGCGCGACCCTTGCCGTTTATTGTGGACAGATATGGTGGTATCCTGGGATGGAAAAGTACCGCTTTGCTGTAATGACTATGAAAATAAAGTAATTCTTGGCGATATGAAAAAACAAAGCATAAGCGAGGTTTGGGGCGGGAAAAAATTGGCGCGCGCAAGAAAAATGCATGTGAACGGAAATTATAAAGCAATAAGTTTGTGCAAGAACTGCCAGTATAACTATCACCATAAATCTCCCTGGTGGGTAGGCAAGTAAGATAAAAAAATTAAATATCAGATGAGATGTTTTTTAATATTTTTGCTAATTCTATAATTGAACCCGGGATGAGCGGAGGAAATAAAATTTTTATTGAACTGGCAAAACGCGCGCCCAGGGGTTTTAAAATACGCATCTTTACCTCTGATGTGGGAAAAAGTATATGCCAAGAAAATGATTTAAAGGCAGAGTATATCGTCTGGAAACTGCCGTTTTATCAAGCCCGTTTTAATCCCTTTGTTCAGTTCTTGCTCTATTTAACAGCCACTTTTGCCGGCATAAAAAATGCATTTACACATGATTTTTATGGGCAAATACTTTATTCTTCTTCTGACTATTGGCCGGATAGTCTGCCGGCGCTGGCCGCCAAGCTTAAAAACAAAAAGGCCAAATGGATAGCCGGTTTTTACCTTTTTGCTCCCAAACCGTGGGCTAAGGATAATCCTTATAGAGGTTTTAAAAAAATGCTT
>CAYNBK010000092.1:0-3734 GCA_964395485.1 uncultured Pseudomonadales bacterium | reverse complement strand
TTTTTGCTTTTATCTGCCCGACTGAAGGCTTTAATAATATGGGTAAAATTGTGACCATTAATGTTTATGGCTAGCCAGCCAAAACTTTGATATTTTTTGGCTAAAGGCTCTATGCCCATATTTTTCTCTATCCAGCCGCCGATTTGAATTCTATTATTATCCACAATGGCAATAAGGTTGTTCAGCTTATAATGAGCGGCGGCCATAACTGCTTCCCAGGTTGAACCTTCCTGTTGCTCGCCATCACTCATCATAACCACAACTTTATTTTCTTGATGATTTAAGCGTAGTCCCAAAGCAATCCCAACTCCGGCCGATAAGCCCATGCCCAAAGAGCCGGAAGATATTTCTATGCCTGGTAAACTACCTCGAAGCGGATGTCCTTCCAACCCTGTATTTATTTTAAATAAATTATTCTCTAATTTATCTTTAGTGAAAAAGCCGGCTCGCGCCAAGACACAATATAGAGCCGGACAGGCATGTCCATTTGAAAGCAAAAAATAATCTCTACTTAAGCAGTTTGGTTTATCACTATTATACTTTAAAATCCCGCTGAAATATAAAGCCGTTAAAAGCTCTATCACCGACATAGCCGATCCAAGGTGCCCCGAACCAGCTTCATAGATGATACGAAGTGTGTCTAATCGTATCTGTAGGGCAATATGTTTAAGTTTGGTCAGTTTTTGATTAAGCATATGTCAAGGTATTATTATCTTCTCATATGGATAAGGGCAAATCAAGCTAAAAGAAGTTTTGCCTATTGTTGAAAAAATATAAATAATCATACATATTTTGTATGAATAATTTCTGGGACTTCTTTATTTTTAAAGATGGTATAATTTTAATATGCAAAAACAGAAAAGCAAAGAAAAACCATTTTTTTCAGTCATTATTCCCGCCTACAATGAAGAAAAATATCTCCCATTACTGCTAGAAAGTATTTCTGATCAAAGCTATCGAAATTTTGAAGTGCTGATTATTGACGGTAAATCCGAGGATGGAACAATTCAAGTGGCAAAAAAATTTAAGAAAAAAATTTTCAATTTAAAAATTATTATGAGCCAAAAGAGGAACGTATCTTACCAACGTAACTTAGGCGCCAAAAAAGCAAAAGGTAAATACTATATCTTTATTGACGCCGACACTACATTTAATAAAAATGCCTTTTTTAAAACCTATCAGCAAATAGATAAAAAAAAGTTAAAAATTTTTTATCCGCAAATATCTTTCTCTTCGCCCTCTTCGCCAAAGTTCATTTATCAATTATTAAGCTGGATCAGCAATCTTTTCTTTTCCATAACAGCAATTTTAAAAATAAATGCTGCCGTCGGACAGTATCTAGTAATTGAAAAGGGATTATTTAAGCAAATTAAGGGTTATAATGACCGTCTAGCGCTGTCTGAAGAACACAATTTAATAAAGAAAGCCAGAAATTATAACTATCATCATAAATTTATAAAAAACTTCACCGTGTTTATATCACCAAGGAGAATAGAAAAAGAGGGTTTAATCAAATTCCTTATTAAATATTTGTACTTTATTATCCATGAGTTTATCTACGGTCCTTCTTATTATAAACCCCCGCTGAGCTATCCGATGGGCGGAAAACACTATGAGTAAACGTATCCTTATTTTCACTACTGCTGAGGGCCATTACAGCCTGGCCGAAGCCAGCCGGGACTATTTGGAAAAAAATTTTCATGTAAGAATAATTAAATATGATTTTGACAGGGTACTTGGTGTCTATCGTCAGTTTTATCTTTTTTTCCCATCCTTAAATAAAATTCCTTACGAAATAGGAAAAAAAGGGAAAATTATTAATATGGCGCTCAAGCTATATGAAAAAACATACTCCAAAAAAGTATATAGCGATATTCTTCATTTTAAGCCGGACCTTATTATAAGCACTTATACTGCTTTTAATAACGTCATCAGCGACTTTATATCAAAACAGCTTCGCCAGATTCCTTTTATCAACATCATTGCCAACCCGCAAATTTTGCCGATTGAGTTTGAACAGAATGCAGACTCAAACCTAGTTTACGACAGCTCAGGGGTTAGAAGCGGAATAAAATATAAAATCCCCAAAAATAAAATAGAAAAAATCGGCTGGCTGGTGCGCAAAGCTTACTATCAAAAATATGATAAGAAAAAACTTCTTAAAAGGTTTGATTTTTCGGACGCTGTATTTACTTGCCTCATCTGCGGAGGTTCAGAAGGCACAAACGCTATTGTAAAAATCCTTCCGGCTCTTTTGATTTCCAAAAACGCACTGCAGGTGATTGTAGTCTGCGGCAATAATAAGAGCCTGTATCAAAGACTAAAAAAACTGCAATTTTACTACCAAAAACTTCAAAATTCTGATAAAAGCATTGCTAAAAAACTAAAAATAAACAAAAATGTAAAGCTTAAAATCTTGGGCTTTGAAAAAAATATGGCATCGCTTATCCAAATCTCTGATTTGGTGGTAGGCAAAGCAGGCCCCAACTTGCTGTTTGAAACAGCGGCTTGCGGAAAACCATTTATGGCCATAACCCATATCAGCGGGCAGGAAGACAAAAACCTAAATTTGATAAAGGAAAAACAACTTGGCCTGGTTGAAGAAAATCCGCTTAAAGCAATAAAACTATTGAAAAAAATTATGGGAAAACCAGAGCTTTTAAACATGACAATAAATATTAAAAAAGAAGCAAAAATAAACAATAAGGCAGGCGAAAAACTGGAAAAATTGGTATCTAAGCTTTTAAAAACTCAGTGACAATAAAAATAATATAAATAAAAAGCAAGACAAAACCCTCCCATCTTTCCAGTCGTTTTTTACTTTTAACAAAAATCCAAAAAAAGCAAAAAATAATGGCAAAAAATATAGTAGCCGTCAGATAGGCATTAAGACCTTTTTCAAGATAAATAGGCTGAATAAGGGCGGTTATACCCAGTATCAAAGTTGAGTTTGCCACCACCGAACCCAGCAAATCACCAAAAGCCATACTTACCTGCTTTTTTTTCACTGCTGCTATCTCAAACGATAGCTCCGGCAAAGAAGTGCCTATAGCCACGATAAAAAGTCCAATAAAAAGCACCGGCATATGAATCTGCTGAGCCAAAGAAGTAGCGATTTTAACCAACATATCTGCTGAAAAGAGCAATAGCGCCGCTCCTAAAAATACCCAAGCCAGCTGTTTGTGATTGTTCTTTTGGTTTAATCGGTGAAGTATTTTTTTAATCGACCGGTTTTCAGAAATGTCTCTTTTTTTCTTCCCCCACAAAACAGAATAATTATAAACACCGTAAATAAGCAGCAAAAGCAGGCCCTCCACCCTGGACAGTTGATTATCTATTAAAAGCAAAAGCGGCAAAGCACCGGCCAAAAAAGTATAAAATACTTCTTCTTTTAAAAAATCTCCGGCTACCACCAAAGAGCCTCCGACTATGGCCGCTCCCCCTATTACCAAAGACAGATCGGAAATATTTGAGCCCAACACATTACCAAGAGCTAAATTTGGCTGTTTCTCCAAAGCGGCGCTTATTCCGACAAATAACTCCGGCAGTGAAGTCGCCAGTGCCAGTATAAAAGAAGTAATGGCAAATTTACCCAAACGGGTACTTCTAGCCAAACTATTCAATGCCTGAACCAAAACATCGGTTGATTTTATTAAAAGAAAGCAAAAGAAAATTATTAATATTAAACTACTACGGGCTTACGCCCGATAGAATTTTATAAGGCAAACTTCGTT
>CAYNBK010000091.1:0-3805 GCA_964395485.1 uncultured Pseudomonadales bacterium | reverse complement strand
TTTTTATAATATCCTATAATTTTGGTAAATTTGTTTTGGTTTTACTATAGTTATTTCTATTTTATAATCCACTGTTTATCTTTTAAGATATAGCCCTTGCGGCATTAATACGCTTCTTGCTTCAACCTCACCCCTTCTATTCCCTGAGCCTGCATATTCCACAAAACATTATAATAAACCATACAGCGCCAGTTTCCATGGCATTGACTACGCACTCCTGGACCAAAATCAGATTGAAAACCAGCCGCTCCGATACCAGCTTTTACAAAGATATTATTTAAAATTTTTTCGTTGCTTTGAGCGTACCGAGGCAAGGGCTGACCATTAATCGTCAGATAATCAGTAAATGCCGCCGCCGCTTCCTCTTGATTGTACCATTTTCCGGGCAAACTAGGGTCACTCATAACAACGCCATTTTTCGGCATCGCCATAGCGTATCCGTTACTGAAGGCAACTTCTTCTACTCCGGCAAGTCCCGCCAACCCTTGAAACGATTCGGATTCTGGCGAGGGAAAAAGGGTTTCTCTCCATTCCAACTCAACCGGATAAACTGATGAGTCTCCGCTGCGGCTTTGGAACAACGGATTTGAAACCCGTTGGCCGTAAATATAAAAGTATTCCGTCTGTGTATCGTCAGCTCCCGCATAACGATAGTATTCAATCCCCTTCATGCGTAAAGTTTGATTCATCCTAGCCCGAACATCTGGCTGGTTGGTATAGGCGATGACTCTATTTATACTCTCAATATGACAATTTAATGCTTCAGTCTCGGGATCGCCATTGCCAACTTGCCCTCCCGAAGTTTTACTTTGATCAATCGCTTCTTCTGTCAAATCAACGGACATCTTCTGTCCACCCACCTCAACCGACAATTCACCGGAAGCCGCATCATAACAAATTGTGGTGTAAGGAATACAGATTTTCTCATGTCCTGAAGGATCCACGAATTTGATCGGGTTTCCGGAAACATACGCATACCTGTTTATCCCTTCAGAAACGTCCGCCTGGGTAAACAAAGCTATCTGGGGCGAGTAATACCGCGCGTTGTAGTAATAAAGGCCGGTGGCGTCTTGATCTGATACCTGGCCGGTGTACTGGCGCTCTACAGCGCTCTGGTTCTCTGGTTCTCTGGCTCTTGTTTCTCCATACGGATAGTAGTTCTGCCGGCTGATTATATTCCCCTCACTATCAGTTACCATGGCAGTAGAGCCAAGGTGGTCGGAGTGAATATAAGACAGGGTTTCCTGGGCAAAAACGGGAAATGGAAGAAAAAAGAAAATAAAAATAAACAAAGACAGTAGTTTAAAATATTTCATTTAAGTTTATTATGGGTAAATATAAGGTTAATGTCAATAAAAAAACAGTAAAAAAGCTTAGTTTATTAAATTCGCAAGTTCTGAAGCAATTTTCTTTTGAACTGGCTATAGTGGTGTTTGTTCAAATCTAGCTCTTTTATTTCAGTGTGGCTATTTAGCAATTCTGTTAAGCTGTTTACATATGAATGCAGTTGATACTGTTGTATTAATTGCCCGTAATTATCCCAACTAAAATCATCTGTCTGCAATAAGCTGATAATATCAATCATGTCTTTCTTGCCTTTTAGGCTTATTTTCCTACCCATATAGGCAGTTTGTTTTAAAATCAGCAATAATTCAATTTTGGGAACAATAAAACCCTCGACTGACTGGGTATAATCTCTGATGTCGCTTATTCTAATCCCCAAATCCGAATAATAATCCAAATAGATATCAATACTGATCTGATTTACCCTTGTTTCGTATTTTTTCAACCGGTCATTTTTACTAAAATCGTATTTTTGCCTTATCTTTTCCAACTGGACATAATCAACGATTAAATCTATGTCTTTAGACTTTAAACCATGTGTATATAGCCATACGGCCCAGCCGCCGATCAAAACAAACTCAAATTCTTTTTGCCAATTTTGCAATACCTGCCAGCTCTGGCCAGTGATCAAATCATGATAATAGACCATTGATTTTCTCCCTTAAGGCATTAATAAACTCCTTGGCATACCAAGTATCTACATTCCACAAATCAACAAAGGTCTGCGCTAAAGTAGTATACTGACCATAATTGGATAAATACGGATCAGCTGCGAGGATATAAAGATTAGGACGCCCTTTAACCGGCGGGAAACGCTCCTTTATGGCGGTTAAAAACAGCTTGCCGGCATATAAGCAAACAGAATCATAATCAGCCGGCGTATCATTAAAATTTAGCCGGTAAGCGCTATAAAGAGCAAAAACTACTCCGGGCGGTACGCTGGCCTCTAACTCTAGAATGGGTAAATCTACTTTTGTTTGATAAATAATATCTTTTCCCAAATTCCGCACGCTGGCCCAGTGGTAGAGCAATTTTTCCGCATCTTGCAGGCTAAAACCGCGACCGCCGACTTTGACCGCCCCCATCTGGCGGGGTAATTTCAAAGCTTGAAAAATAGTGCTGGTAGAATAAGAAAAATTAGCAGCCAGGTCTTTTTGGCTAAAAAAGTTATTCCCTTTTTCCAGGGTCTGATATAAAAGATGGCGCCAGATGATTTCGATTTTTTTCATTATTTTTACCCCTCATTTCGATTATATTAGAAAGATAATCACATGTCAAGAAAGGGCCTGACCCTAAACTAGGTTTAAAATCAATAAAATACTAAGGAAAAACAGAACCGCCCTCTTAAACCTAATTTTAGCCCTAAATCTCCAAATATCTTAATACTAATTATATGCATCAAGAACCGCTTGCATTTTTCTATTTATCTCAAGTAATAAACTCTCATAAATCTCATTACCTAAGCCGCCTTTTTTCATCATTTCAAGGAAATCTAGATCAGTTCTAAAAAGTTGCATTAATAAATTTAAATTATCTCTTTGATTCGCTCTTCTAAGAGCTAGACTTTTGTATCTATGTTGGGTCCAAAATAACTGTTCAGCTGTTGTTCTGCTAAAAAAACCGTTCGATAAAATAAATATACCTTGGCCATTCAGGCCCAAGGCTGTCCCTGCAGGACCATTTCCCATTCTAATCTCTACTCCCATCCTATCCAATTTTCTATAAAGAAAATCAGTTACCATTTTAAAATCACCCTTTTTTGCCATTCCTTCTATTGCTTTTAAGATTCTTGATTGCCTAAATACGCTGTCTCCTAAATTTAATGCTTCCCTTGAAGGGATACTTCTTGCTATCCTACCTGCTGCCCCCGGTATGATTGGCAAAAAACCAAGCATGTCTGTTGCCTGGAAGTCTCCTTCTTTCCATGCTTCAAGCGTAATTGCCCAATCAATGGGCTCACAACCAGCCGCAGCTATCAATTGAAAAATAAAATCTCCCGCGTCAGGCTCCAAATAAGAATAGGTTTCCGTCAAATATTCACTTACCCCGTCTTCTTCCTTTGCTTTAAAATATGCTTCCCTATCGGTCGGACCCATTTGATGATAAAGCACCCAACCAACACCATTGTTCCAACCGTTATCTTCCGTCCAATAATATGAAGATGGTCCAGGATCGTCATCTGAATATAAATTAAGTTCTTTGTTAAATATGTATTTTGCGCTATTACCGCTGGGGTCAACTAAAATTAAAGGATTATTTTTAACGTAACTATACCTATTAAGTTCATTAAGTTGATCGGTTTGAATAAACCTGGCTGTCTGGGGCGAGTAATACCGCGCGTTGTAGTAATAAAGGCCGGTTTGGAGCTGGTCAGAAACCTGGCCTGTATACTGGCGCTCTACAGCGCTCTGGCTCTCTGGCTCTTGTTTCTCCATACGGATAGTAACTCTGCCGGCTTATC
>CAYNBK010000090.1:0-3811 GCA_964395485.1 uncultured Pseudomonadales bacterium | reverse complement strand
TTATAAAAAGTTTGTTTTAAACCAAGCGGACTATCAAAGAAGTCTTGATTTAATTAAACACTTAGTAAAAGAATAAACATAGATCCCTGGGGTTATATCAAGAGGCAACCCCTGGGGTTGACAAGGTTAAAAAATGAGAGTTTTTTCATCCGGTAAAAAAGAATATAAAAAACTGGTAAAATTAATTTTAGTCTTGGCTTTGCTGATTTTGCTAGACATTTTCATAAAGTCTAAGGTAAATCGACCGCACACCTGGTTTGAAGCAACTGTCTACCAAGCCCTAAACACTCCCCTAACGCTTGGAAAAGAGCAAATTCCGGCCTGCCCGCAAAAAACAGGCAAAGACGGCTGGGAGATTTTTAATAACGTGCTTAGCGTCAGTCCCAGTTGCTTGACTGTTTTAAACTCACCGCTTTGGCTCCCGCTTTAGTTTTGACTGGTATTTTGGCAGCCAGCAGGTAAAATCCTCTACCCTTGGCAATATGCAGGATGAAAATAATTTTTTTGCTATTCAGGTAAAAGAAGGCGACAAAATCACCCAGCTTTGGCCGGCTTTGCCAAACAGCCAGACTGTCAAAAGCATGGTTGAGATGGGTTTAAGCTATCAAAAAACAACATTTTTCTGGGAAGGAAACAGCCTGGTGCTAACACTTACTTCCCCCTTTGCTGAAAGCAAGTCTTTTGAAGATGAAAACAACAAACTAAGCATTGCACCTTTTTACTACATTGACCTAAATTATCAAAGCACTAGCAGTAGTTTTCAGGAAAAAACCATCAGCTTAAACTTTGGAGGTTTTAGAAATATTAAAGATAACAACGGCTTGCTGGCTGCATACTACTCGGATCCATCCTCTTTAAATGCCGAAAAAGCTCTGGCCGTGAAAAAAACAAACAATGTCAAAGCTACCGCCTATAAAGGAAGCGGGGGCTTTAATTGGCAGGTAAACTACCCCCAAAATACAGAAATTAGTTTTGTCCTGGCCGGCTACAACAATAATACAGTAATAACTAACAAAGAGATAAATTATAAATTTGCCTATACCAACTGGTTTGACAATATTGATGATGTGGTAAGTTATGCTTTTGAAAATATCGACAAAATAAGAACAGCCAGCACAGAGTTTGAAAATAACTTAAAACAAAGCAGGCTCTCGCCCCAGGACAAATGGTTGGCGGCCCAAGCTTTCCACGCTTATTTGGCCAACAGCTGGCTAGTTATAGATGAAAACATAAACCCTGCTTACTTTGTCTGGGAAGGAGAGTTTAAGTATCTAAATACGCTGGACGTGACCCATGACTATGATGTTTTGCCCGGCCTCTACTTCCCCTGGGTGATAAAGCTGGAGCTTGACAGCTGGAAAAAAGCGGTGAAAGAAGATGAAAAAGGGATAGTAATCCCCCATGATTTGGGATTACGCTTTAATCTGGCTGATACACAGGCATATAAAATCCCCGGCTGGGAAAGCTCCGGCATGCCGGTAGAAGAAAACTGTAACTTTATCCTGCTTGCTTACTGGTATTGGCAGCAAAGCAGTGATGACAAATATATAAAAAAACTCTCTCCGTTTATCGCCGATCTTGTTTCATCATTGGCCGATAGAGACAGCAATGCAAACGGCATTGCCGATATTGCCCTTGGCATGACTACTTATGACAGTGACAGCAACTCCGCTCTCAAGGAGTCGCCGGACAGCACTTACCTTGGCTTGAAAGAGCTGTCTGCCTATACGGCCGCAAGCGAAATATTTGCTTTTGTAAAAGACAATAAAGCCAGAGTTCAGGTTGAAAAAGAGGCTGTTTTAATAAGTAATGCCATAGACAATGAATTTAACAAAAAGGGTTATATCCCCCTTTCGCTTGATCCGGATTTTGTAGAACTAAGCCTATTTGACGGCAAAACAATAAAAGCCAGCGAGGAGCAGGGCTTCGCCTATATTTCCGGCTTGTTTTATCCGGCTCTGACCGGTTTAAAAAGCGAGGCTTTAGACAAAGTAATAAGCTTACTTAACCGAAACTATCCCACTGCTTACCAAAAGAGCCTGGTAAAAAACAAAGACGGAGATCTTGCTGGTTTGCAGCTGACAGAGTTTAATGATTTGCACTTGGGCTGGTTTTCCCACGCCATGATGGCCGACTATATAGCAGAGAAGTTGTTTGGCCAAGAATACCAATCCGGCAGTATTTTCTTTCCCTATCTGTATGACAATCCTTATGGTTTTGCTGACGGCTATTATTTCCGGGGGCCGTGGTACCCCCTGCAAAAAGCCCTGCTTTATTATCCGCGGGGTGCGGCTATCTTTGCCTTTTTAAAAAAGTAATCTACAAACTGCGCTGGTAAGCCCAAACTTTTTATCTTATTTTTATCCATAGTTTTTCCTAGCTCATCTATGCTTTCTTTTGTCTCGTAGGGGAAAATAATCCACTTGTCTGTTTTCTTCTGCCAATAGTCAGGTATATACTTGGTCCAGCTTTTGATAAAAGGCGCACAGCTAAAAATTTTTGCCGGTTTTAGTTTTTGCAAGTAGTCAATCGCAACAAGATAGGTTTCTCCGCTGTCTGCCACCTCATCCACAAGCAATATATTTTCATTTCTGATAAAAGCCTTTAGCCCCTCTACCACTTTGGGTTTTTTCATCTTTCCTATTCCCGTATAGGCGACTATGCTAAAAACTGATATAGGCAAACATAAAAAATCCGATAAAATACGCGCCACCACCAAACCGCCCCGGGAAACAGCCACAATCCTATTTGGCTTTATATTATTTTTATTTATCTTTATACTCAGCTTAAAACAAGCTTCCTGTAAATCCTGCCAAGAAATATAGTGAAATTTTGAGTTGGACATTTTTTATTTAAAAACCCCGCTCAAAAGCGGGGCTGAAAAACTTAATTTCTAAATATAAACAACTTATTCATATTATGCTTAATTTTATATTATCTCCGGAAATAAGTGCTGTCAATTCATATTTTTTACATATCAAACTAAACACTCTGTTTATGCATCTTTTACCAGTTGTTTTAACAGTTTTACCATATTGGAAGATACTTTATTGGCGTTTTCTACTACCTCAGCGTGTGAATGTTTTACAAATGCCAGATTGGTAACGCATGACAAACCCAATACTCTCATGCCGAGTTTAGCCGCCATGATAGTTTCCGGTACGGTGCTCATACCGACTACGTCTGCCCCCAGTATCCGGCAGGCTTTTTTATCGGCAAAGCTTTCATAGTGCGGCCCACGCAAATACATATACACGCCTTCATTGTACGGTATTTTTTCTTTTTGGTAAAAGGCAAGGGCTTTTTTTCTTAAACCCGGGTCAAACGGCTCTGATAAATCCTGAAACTGCGGACCAGTCAAGGGGCTATGTAAAAAAAGACTGATTATATCTTTCAAAACTATCAAATCTCCCACCTTATAGCTTGGGTTAAGCCCGCCGGCAGCCGAAGTTAAAATAAGGTTTTTCACCCCCAGTTTAGCAAAAACTCTGACAGGCAGTGTTGCCTCGTAGGGTGTATAACCTTCATAGGCATGATACCTCCCCGCCATAGCAAGGACTGACCCTGCTAGCAGGGTCAGTCCTTGCTGGAAAATACAAAGCTCGCCCTTATGGCCGGGAACGGCGGCCGATACACCAAATACCTCTTTAAAAGATAGTTTTTCGGTTATTTCCAGCTCTTCTACTACCCTATTCCAGCCCGAGCCAAGCACCATGGCGGTATGGGGTATTGGGATGTTTTTGCTCTGCAGAAAGCTATGCAAAAATTTAACTATTTCTTTTTCAGTTTTCATTTTTCCCGATGGTAACCC
>CAYNBK010000089.1:0-3863 GCA_964395485.1 uncultured Pseudomonadales bacterium | reverse complement strand
AAAGTCGAAGACAGCGCTCCGTCAGTATCAGCTCCGGCTTTAAACGATAGTTCCAGATTAGCTCCGCCGCGAACCGGCTACATGCCAAGAGGCAGGGGTTTTACAGGCATGGTAGAGGGCCGTCGTCTGCCCGACGCCGATGTCCCCACCGAGATTGTAGAGGGCGTTTTGGATGTAGATATAAACAATCACGGCATTTTAAGGCCTACTTTTACTCCTTCTTTAAATGATATTTATATTTCTACTTCTCAAATAAGGCGTTTTAATATCCGTCCGGGAGACTTGGTTTCCGGTCCGGCCCGCCACCCAAAGGAAAGCGAACGGTTTTGGGGGCTTTTAAAAGTAGAAAAGATCAACGGTGTGACCATAGATAAAATAGGCCCAAGGAAACAGTTTATGCACCTGACGCCTATTTATCCCAGAGAAAGGCTTACTTTAGAGACAGACAAGGAGCCGCTGGCTACCAGGATTATCGATCTGGTTGCTCCGGTGGGCAAGGGCCAGAGAGGGCTTTTGGTTTCTCCTCCCAAAGCCGGGAAAACCACCATTTTAAAACAGATAGCCGCCGGTGTATCTAAAAATTTTCCCGATGTACACATCATGGCTGTACTGGTTGGTGAAAGGCCGGAAGAAGTTACAGATATCAGCCGTTCCGTCAAGGGAGATGTTGTTTCTTCCAACTTTGACGAGCCGCCGGATATGCAAACTGCCGCCGCCGAGATAGCCCTGGAAAGAGCCAAGCGCTTGGTGGAAGAGGGTAAAGATGTCTTTATTTTACTTGATTCGATTACCCGTTTGGCCAGGGCATACAACTTGGCTATTCCTACTTCAGGCCGTACCCTGTCCGGTGGTTTTGATCCGGCCGCTTTACATCCTCCCAAAAAATTTTTTGGGGCCGCGCGCTGTTTTGAAGAGGGGGGTTCGCTGACTATTTTGGGCACAGCACTAGTCGAAACCGGTTCCAAGATGGACGAGCTTATTTATGAGGAGTTTAAGGGTACGGGCAATATGGAACTGCACCTTACCCGCGCACTGGAACAACGCCGCATTTTCCCGGCTATCGATGCCCTGAAATCCGGTACCAGGCAAGAGCAGCTGCTTTTTTCCAAAAGCGATTATGAAAAAATTATCGTCATGCGGCGCATGCTTGACATGCTTGGCAAAGACGAGCGCACAGAACTCTTGCTGGAAAGACTCAGAAAAACTAAAAGCAATAAAGAGTTTTTATCTACTTTAAAGGTGGGTTAAATAAGCATAAATTTTCAATTTTCAATTTTCAATTTTCAAAAATTGACCATTGTTTATTGAAGATTGATTGAAAATTGACCATTGTTCATTGAAGATTTCTTTAACAAGATTTTTTACTGATTTTCTTGAATATCTCTTGTTTTTCCGGGCTTATCTGCGCCGGAATTTACTTCGTTGTTTTTACCGTTTTGAAACAATAAAATCCAAACTGGTGGAACGTCTTTACAGGCAGAGAGGAAAATATATCCGGCCTTTTTTGCACACCAGCATGATTGGGATAGTATTGGTTGGTTTAATGCTGGCGCCTTTGTTAAAAGAAGCCATTTTTACCGATCAGGACCAATATAGCGGCACCAACTCTTATTTGCTGGCTGTATCTGCCAACCAAAACTCTGTCCAGACACAATACTCGGTCAAACCCCGAGATTCGGTTTTATCTTATTCAGTACTGCCCGGCGATACTATTTCTACCATTGCCGAAAAGTTTTCCGTTTCGGCCGATACGGTGCTTTGGCAAAATAATTTGGAAGACGACGACACCCTCAAGCCAGGGGACATATTAGAAATTCCTCCGGTGACGGGTATTATTCATAAAGTCAAAAGGGGAGAAACGGTTTATTCTATAGCGGAAGAGTTTTCGGCAGAGGCCCAAGCCATTGTCAACTGGCCTTTCAATACTTTTGCCAACGATGAAACTTTTGCTCTGGCCACCGGACAGTTATTGGTAATACCGGACGGTATAAAGCCGGCCGCCAAACCGGTGCCAGTAGAGCGCTCTTATGTTGCTTATCGGCAAACCACACCGGACGCGGGTCTTGTTGCCCCCAGCGGCAGTTTTGCCTGGCCGGCCGCTGGCTATATTTCTCAATATCCGGTTTGGTACCACATGGCTATCGATATTGCCAATCCTTCAGCACCGGATGTTACTGCCGCCGACAGCGGTACGGTAGTTTCGGTGGTTATTTCCAATGTCGGCTACGGACACCATGTTATTGTTGATCATGGAAATGGCTACCAGACCCTATATGGCCATATGACCAATATATATGTGGCCGAAGGCCAGACTGTAGCCAAGGGAGCCGCTATTGGCAAAATGGGCAGTACCGGGCGTTCTACCGGTGTTCATTTACACTTTGAAATAAGGCAGGGCGGGGTATTGCAAAATCCGCTCAGTTTTTTACAATAAAAAGTTATAAACCAGCAAGTACTTCGCATATCTAGTTAACCCGAATTACGAAATTGCAAGCCTGTTAAATATATGTCATTGCGGAAACCGACTCTTTTCGTCATTGCGAGGATCCCAATAAAATCGGGAGACGAAGCAATCTCTAATCCCTGAAACCGAGATTACGGTCTGATTTAATCGGACCTCGTAACGATGTATAAAAATAAAGGTTCTATTTTGTAATTCAAGCTAGTTATAAAAGGACGGTACTTGGCGTTAGCCAAGGGTAAAAGGACGGACCCTGGAGTACTCCAGGGTCCGTCCTTTAGACTCCAAACTCCAAACTTCCTTAGAATTAATTAACTTTTATGTTATTATATGTTTTATATGTCTTATTCCACCAAAATCATCACTTGCCAGGATTGCAAGCAGGCTTTCGCCTATACAGCCGATGAGCAGGAGTTTTATCGGCAGAAAGGTTGGGAAGATCCGGTCCGCTGTCCGATTTGCCGGGGTATCTACGATGCGGCCCAAAAAGACAAGTTCCGAGGCCGCGTTAAACGCGGCAACACCTCATAGGTTTTGATTTTTTATCCTACGAGGTGAAGATCTTCACAAGGTCCATTTCTAAAAAACCCCGCAAAAGCGGGGTTTTTTAGAAATTCTATTTGTCTTATTTTCCTATAGTCCTTCTCCCGACGGAGTAGCCTCGCCACTGCCTGCCGGCGGTGTAGGAGTTTCTGTCGGGCTCGGTGTTATCTGTGGCCCGGCGTCTTCCGGCAGTTTAATCTGGCTTTCCGGTTTTCTCGTCGGCAATGCCTGCGGTTCGGTCAGCTGGTTTTCTGCATTGGTGGGAGTCGGCTGTATCTGGGCGCTTTGGCTTGCCTGCGGGACCAATTCTTTCAGAGCCGCCAACTCTTCGCTTACTTTTGTATAATCATCACTATTTTTGTCTATCAAGGATGCCACTTGCTGCATAGCCAGATAAGCCTTGGTATATTCTTTGCTTTGGCTATAGGCCGCCGCTAGGTTGTAGTAGGCATTGGCATAGTTGTTTTTTAGCTGTATCGCTTGTTTAAAATTATCGGTGGCTGATTCATAGTCTTGCAGGCCGAAAAACACCCCGCCCAGATCAAGCCTTAGTCTTGGGTCAGTCGGGTTAAGGGCAATTGCCTGCTGGTAGGCGGCTATAGTCCATTGGTCTGCGTCCTGGGCAAAATTAATGAGCTGTCGGTACAAATTGGCCAGATTTTCCCAGCCGTATATATTCTGCTGGTTCAGGTTTATGGCTACCTTTGCCTCCTGTATTGCTTGCTGGACCAGGACAGTTACTTGTTGTTTATCCTGGTCGGTCAGGTCTTGCTGGGTTGACAATGAATTGGCCAGGGCAAAGTTAACATTGGAAAAAGCGATATGATAATTTTGGTTTCTGGCGTTAGTTTGCATGGCT
>CAYNBK010000088.1:3902-4069 GCA_964395485.1 uncultured Pseudomonadales bacterium | reverse complement strand
ACGCCGGCGTTGCGAGCGCCGCACCCAATCAATCCGCAATTTCCAAAATGGTGAGTCCGGAGGGACTCGAACCCTCGACACCCTGCTTAAAAGGCAGGTGCTCTACCAACTGAGCTACGGACCCTCACATAAGTTTAATTATTTATTATAACTATAATTTTATAAAT
>CAYNBK010000088.1:0-3802 GCA_964395485.1 uncultured Pseudomonadales bacterium | reverse complement strand
ATGAGATCAACTGCCAGCCCAAGGCTGGTCCGCTTTGAGCGGAAGCTACGGACCCTCACATAAGTTTAATTATTTATTATAACTATAATTTTATAAATTGCGTATGAGATCAACTGCCAGCCCAAGGCTGGTCCGCTTTGAGCGGAAGCTACGGACCCAAAAAATAGAGTTTTAGACAGTTAGATATTTAGAGTTTTAGAATTGTATTATACCTAATTATCTAAAACTCTAACAGTCTAACTATCTAAACTTCTGAGCTGATGTCGGGGATCGAACCCGAGACCTCTTTCTTACCAAGAAAGTGCTCTACCAACTGAGCTACATCAGCAGATTATTTTGTAGTCATATTATTTTCACCTCGGAGGTGTTGAAATCTTCACATCCGAGGTGTTATCTGTTTTGTGCTGGAGCTAGGATTTGCACCTAGGTAGCCCTTACGAGCGTCAGTTTTACAGACTGATGTGTTTGACTACTCCACCACTCCAGCGCGTTTTAAATACGTTTCTAACTTCAATTTTAACTGCTCTCTTCCTTTGCCTGTTTTTAAATAGTTTTCTTCTCTTATTGCGTCAGTTTTATTTTTAAATCCCTGAATATATATCAGTTCAACCGGTAAACGACTTTTGGTTGATTTAACGCTTCCATTAATATGTTGATATAATCTATTTCCCCAATTACTAGTATATCCTTTGTATAGTGTATTATCAGAGCATTTTAACACATAAACATAATACATATGTTTAACCCCGCCCAAGACGGGTCAGCCTTGGGCTGATACTCTACCACTCCAGCAGAATATATAGTTTTAGATATTTAGATAATTAGATTATTAAGAGCATATTTTAAACTAAAACCCTTAAACTCTCAAACTCTAATAACCTGTATTTCTTGAGCCAATGGTCGGATTCGAACCGACGACCTGCTGTTTACAAAACAGCTGCTCTAACCAATTGAGCTACATTGGCAAACACAATTACCTGAACCTGCTGTTTGCCCGCCTGCATCAGCCATGCTGAAAGCATTACGGGCAGGTAAAACAGCTGCCCTGCCTGACCTCCAAAGGCGGCTAAACCGGCAGGCAGGTCTAAGCAACTGCCAGCCCAAGGCTGGTCCGCTTTGAGCGGAAGCTACATTGGCAAACACAATTACCTGAACCTGCTGTTTGCCCGCCTGCATCAGCCATGCTGAAAGCATTACGGGCAGGTAAAACAGCTGCCCTGCCTGACCTCCAAAGGCGGCTAAACCGGCAGGCAGGTCTAAGCAACTGCCAGCCCAAGGCTGGTCCGCTTTGAGCGGAAGCTACATTGGCAAATGTACTATAATAGCAAAATTATAGCAAAAATATAAGGGGTGTGATAGGGGAAGAGCATTAAAACTGTCCTACGGTAAAAAAAGCCATATAGAGGAAAAGGGTTTCCCCGGATTAACCAGGTGGGAAACTGGCCCAATAGCTTTCGCAGTCAGACACACCATTTCCCGTTTTGAATAGCGTTGAGGAAAATGCTTTCCTCATTTTATCGGCTTTTCAAGTAGGACAGTGATTTTATTATCACACAAAACCATAAAAATGCAAGATTTTTTTTGCTTGTTACAGCGATAAATTTAAAATAGCCTTTTTAAAACTGCTTATCGCCCATTGTGAAATTAAAATCAAAATGTAAAATAAATATATGATAGAAACAAACATCCCTGAAGTAGGTGAGAGAATTAGTGCGCTACAAAATCCGATTTATGGCCTGTCTTTTGGCGATTTAGAAAGCTTTTATGAGGGCTTAGAGGACAAAGGGCATAATTTTTATTTATCTGCATTCTGGGCGGATTATAGAGAAGCAGAAAATTATCAGGCGCTGCAGGCGGCGCTAGACAGGCATTATCCTAATGCCGTAGATAAGGCGCAAGAAGTTATTGGCGGTCTAATGGCTTTTTATTCGCGCCAGGAACGCCAGGAAACAGAGCTAGCATTGCATAGAATTTCTCTGCCGCCGGCCGGATTAGGCCAGGAGTTGGCAGTGCTAATAAACAATTTGCCGCCCCTGCTTTATTTACCAGTTAATCCCAGGGTGAGCCAAGCTTTGGCGCGGGCGCTGTTTAACAACGATCGGGAAATTGTTGCCGCGCCGGGTTTAGGGGAAAAATGGCAGAAGGAACTAGCGCTTATCCAAAGCTGTTACGGTCTGTGCCAAAAAATAACAATTGTCAGCAGTGAAACAGAATTAACAACATACCAAGCGCGAAAAAAAAACTTGGGCACCCTAATAGAAAACGGCAGAATTGTTTTAAGCCAGTATCCATCTGATGAATGCAATCCGGAAAGATTAGAGGCGCTGTTTGATCTGATTCCAGAAAGGACAGTTTGGCGGTATTTTGGCGATTATAAGGAAATAATTGCCGACCAGGCCGCAGCCAATTTTACTAATTTTAATAATTATTTTTATCTTGTGCTTGGTATTGTCAATAATCTTCCGGAGCGGAACGAAAATTCGATACGGGCATGGATAAACTATTATTTTGGCAGTGGCAAAAAAGACAGGCGTATTACCGGTATGAATAATAAAATAAACCGGGTTTTGGCCGGATGGCGTTTGCTGGGAAAAGAGGAAAGTACTATTTTACGGATTCCGGACAGCTGGCATGAGGGCCAAGCCAGCATATTTTTTTCAGGTGGTAAACGTTGCGAACTACCCGAGCTGTCCATGATTATGGAAAAAGGCGGCTTAAAGGCCGTAGCCGCCCTGGGTAAACGGTTTTTTACGTCAACAGGCATAGTTAGCATTAGAGATATTCCGCCCGGATTATATCAAAAAAGCCGAGCTTATTTTGAGCGCGATGGCAGAAATTATTTTGTCAGCATGGGGGAACTGCTGAAACAAGCCGGACTTAATCCTGCCAATCAGGAGCATAGCAGGATAGCAGCAGAGCTGGCAAAGACAATGCCGGTCTATTGGGATATGGATAAAAAATATAATAGATATTACCGCTATATACCATCCCAACTAGTGCAGAAAGCGATAGCAATATTAAAGTCCGATGTTGGTATCAAGGCCGCATCAGAGCAATAAATTTAAAATAGTCGAGATTATCGGGGAGATAAAATTCATAATAATCGCCTGACGGCCGAATAAAGGAAAAAGCAAAAACATAAGGATTAACAGTCCATAACGGCCAATGGTTTCTTCCCATTCATAGGCAAGCTGCTTTGGCAGGATAGCAAACAAAATTTTGGCGCCATCCAGAGGCGGGATAGGGATTAGGTTAAAAACAGCCAGACCGATAGAGATGGCGATAAAAGGATAAGACAAAGTCCTGATAAGCAAGTTAATGCCAGCAGAAATTCCCAAAATAGGCAGAAAAAATTTAAGCAAAAAAGCAATAATAAGCGCGGAAATGAAATTGGATAAAGGCCCAGCCAAAGACACTAATGCCATGTCCCGTTTTTTGTTTTGGAAATTAAAAGGATCGATGGGCACCGGCTTGGCCCAGCCGATACCCAAAAAGAATAAAGCCAAAGTACCAAGCGGATCCAGGTGCTTGATCGGGTTTAAAGAAAGCCTGTCATTTATCCGCGGTGTCGGGTCTCCCAGCTTGTCTGCGGCCAGTCCATGACAATACTCATGAATGGTAATAGCCAGCAGTACTGCCGCAACTCTGATGATTGTTACAAGCGGCATTTCGGAAAGTAAATTAAACATGTATTTATAGTAAAACCAAAACAAATTTACCAAAATTATAGAATATTATAAAAATTTATATTTATAGTAAGCGCAAATCAAATTTACCACTTTTTGAAAATAATTTGATTTTC
>CAYNBK010000087.1:0-4101 GCA_964395485.1 uncultured Pseudomonadales bacterium | reverse complement strand
TACAAGCAATGATTAAAAAGTACAAGGTTTCGGGCGTTATCTAGGCAAGCCCCTAATTTAATATATGCCAAAAACAAAAATAATTGCCACCATCGGCCCTGCTTCGGAAAAATACGACACGATTGAAAAAATGATCCTGTCCGGAGTCAGTTGTTTTCGCTTTAATACCAAGCATGGTGAGCTGGCATGGCATAAAAAGATAATGGCCCGGGTACGTCATGCGGCCCAAAAGCTAAATACAAACATTTCTATCTGTCTGGACTTGCAGGGACCGGAAGTGCGTATCGGAACTATTAAAAATAATGCCCTAGAGCTAAAAAATAAAGATCTGGTCCTGTTTGGCGAAGGCAAAAACAAGCAATATCCCCTTATCCCCCTTCAGAACCAGCAAGTGATCAAACAGATAAAAAGCGGAAATACCATTTACCTGGATGATGGTTTTATCGAACTTTTGGTAGTAAAAAAATATAACAAGGCTTGTTTGTTAAGGGTGATACAGGGGGGTATGGTCAAATCCAATAAGAGCGCCAATTTCCCCGACATTGAACTTGATATGCCATCCTTAAGCGAAAAGGATTTGACAGTTCTTGCCATAGTCGAACACCTGGACATAGATTGGGTGGCTCTTTCCTTTGTCCGCGAAGCCAAAGACCTCTCTATACTTAAAAAACTACTGGCCAAAAAAAAGATCAACGCCGGCGTTATTTCCAAAATTGAAACCAAAAAAGCAGTTAAAAATATTGAAGAAATAATTGATGCTTCGGACGCGGTGATGGTAGCCCGCGGAGACCTGGCAGTAGAGTTTGACTACCAAAAAGTGCCATATATCCAAAAAGAAATAATCGCCAGCTGTAGGATAAAAGCCAAACCGGTGATAGTGGCCACCCAAATGCTCTTGTCCATGGTGCAAAACCCCAGGCCGACAAGAGCAGAAATCTCCGACGTAGCCAATGCCATATATGATTCGACCGATGCACTCATGCTCTCGGAAGAAAGCGCGGCTGGAAAATTCCCTTTAAAATCCGTCAAGACAATGGCCGAAATAGCCTCTTTTATCGAAAGCAAAAAACAGAAAGAATATTTTCGCTTGGAACCACATGCCATGAATGAGCTTGTCACTAAGGCCGCTTTTGATATCAGCCAAAGCCAATACGCGGCTGAAAACGATATAGACAAAATCGTAGTCTTGACTGAAACAGGACTGAGCGCCAGACTGTTGGCGCGCTTTCACCCCCGGGGTGAAATAATCGCCGTCAGTGCCAGCCAAAAAACAGTCAACCGCCTGCTTTTATCATATGCTGTACTCCCTGTTTACCGGCCTTTCCCCAAAGGAAGACTTCACTCTTCTAAATGGGTGATCGAAAAACTGAAAAAACTTAAAATAGTCAAAAAAGGTGAAAAAGTCCTTCTTATCCATGGTGAAAACTGGGGCAACCCCGGACGTACCAACACCCTAAGAATACAAGAAGTTTACTAAACTTAACTCGCTTCGGCAATAAATTTATCTATATATCCATACAATTGCTTGGCTGAATTGTGGCATTTTGAAAATATTGCAACACAATCAAGCAAAATCGGGCATAAGCAAACTCTCAGTATGTTTTTGCTAATATGTGACTTAATAAACAAATAAAAGGAGGTGAAAAAATAATGAAAAATGAAATATTAAAAAGAAAAAACTATCTGGTCATTGCTTTAGGCATATGTCTAATGGCAGCGGCTGTTTTTGGAGTAAAAACTGTTAAGGCTCAAGGAGCTAACAATTCCAATTTGGTTGACCTTTTAGTAGAAAAATTTAACCTTAGCCGCGATGATGTCCTGGGCGTTTTTAACCAATATCGCGGCCAGCGCCAAGAAGAAATGCAAAACCGCTATGAAGAAAGGCTGAATCAAGCGGTCACTGACGGCAAAATCACTGAAGAACAAAAACAGCAGATTTTGACCAAACACCAGGAAATAGTAAACAGCAAAGAAGACTGGCAAAATCTAACACCAGAAGAAAGAAAAGCTAAAAACGATGCGCTGCGAACCGAAATGCAAAACTGGACCAGCCAAAATAACATTGACCTTCCTTATTTGAATATGGGAATGGGACCCAAGTTTGGCCGTGGCTTTAAAGCCGGATATAGAATGAATACAGGAAAGTAAAAATAATGCCGGGTCTTTCTAAAAACCCCCGCTGAATTTGCGGGGGTTTTTTTAATCACAAGCGCAATGACAGCAAGAATCATCTTCCTTTTCCTCTTTTTTTTGCCAGCGAGGCAGTTTTGGCATCATTTCGTCTGCCATTTTGGCTGCTTCAACCCGAGTTTTACCCATAATCCGCATAGCGGATTTGATGCTACCCTCTCTTACTTCTTCCCTGCTTCTCAGCTTGCCGCTTTCCTGATCTTGGCAGTGAAGACAATAACAAGAATCTTTTTTTGACTTACTTTTATTATCTAAGGGCATACCGCAACTGCAGCAGCTAGTACATTTACAGTCATCCATTTTTTATCACCCCCAAACTATTGTAATTATTTATCCTGAAAACAAAGGACAGTTTTTGCATTTCTGGCAAAGTTCACAAAAAACCTGACGTCCCTTTTTGGTCTTTTTTACTAAACCTTTTTTATTTAAAGCGTCAACATGAAAACTGACTGTTGGCTGGCGCAGTTTTGTCATTGTTACCAACTTTCCGATTGTACTTTTGGGGTGTTTTTGCAAGAAAGAAAAAATATTAAAACGGGTTTGGCAGGAAATCAACTTGAAACAACGGCAACATTTAGCTTTCATTAAATATATAATAGATAGTCATCTATATATTGTCAAGTGCCTTTATTTTGGCTAATTTATTGCTGGCAAAAATAAACATGGCAGCCAACACCACGCTTGCGATATAAAACAAGCTATCTTTACCTAAATACTCAAATAAGAAGCCGCCGATAATGGGCCCGAAAATACGCCCCAAGCTGCCGGACGACTGCAGAATACCCAGAGTCTCCCCGGTAATCCCCTGCTTTAATACTTTCGGAAACCAGAGACTGGATGGTGGGATTTGCCAAACCATTTCCTAAAGGCAAGAAAAACAAAGATATAAACACCAAGTTTGGACTAGCCAAAACAGGAATCAAAAACAGGCCCAAAGCCATGGCAAGAACGGCTATTTTTAATAATTTTGTTTCTTTCAGCCTATTTAGCATAAAAGGCAATACTCGCAGCTGAACCAATACCGACAAAATACCAATATAGGCATATAACCAACCATTCTGCGATGGACTAAAGGAAAACGTTTTTTCTGTCCATAATGCAAAATTACCCTACATCATAGAAAAGGCCAAGTTTAATACCAGAAAAACTACAATAAGTAAGCCCACTGGATAAACTTGAAAGGCTTTTTTGATCTCTGAAAGAGAAAAACTCGTGGCCGGAGAATGGCTAGTCTTGGCTGTATTTACTGTTTCTTTAAGGAAAAATGCGGTAGAAAAGGCAGTAACTAGGGAAAAAGAGGTAGCAAAAAAAGCCGGTGCCCAAAAACCAAAGCGGGACAATACCCCGCCGATAGCTGGACCAAATATAAATCCCAAACCAAAGGCTGCTCCAATCATGCCCATGCCCCTAGCGCGGTTTTTTTTGTCAGTAACATCGGCAATATAGGCTTGAGCGATAGAAATATTACCGCCGGTCGCACCGTCAATAATCCGCGACAAAAATAAAAGCGGCAGACTGCCGGCCAAACCCAGAAGCAAAAAACCGGCGGCGCTGCCCAATTGGGAAATAATAAGGATTTTTTTCCGGCCATAGCGGTCTGACAAGCGCCCCAAAATCGGCGAAGCCAAAAGTTGGAAAACAAAATAACTGGCCGAAAGTAAACCGATGGTAAAAGCATCAGCTACGTATTTTTCGGCAATAAATGGCAATAAAGGCAATATCAAACTAAAACCAAGCAGGTCAATAAAAACGATAAAAAAAATTGTCAGTAAGGCCTTTTTGTTATTCATAAAAATAAAATGCCGCGCTTTTAACCACTTATCATAGCCGCGGCTAGCAAGAAAAACTAATAATACTTAACCTCAATTCCGAAATGCTCTAATAGCCATATACCCAAAGATACAGTGGATG
>CAYNBK010000086.1:0-4125 GCA_964395485.1 uncultured Pseudomonadales bacterium | reverse complement strand
TGCCGCCGGCAACGGCTTTTGCCGCTTGAAAAGTTTTATCACTATTACCATCAACTACACAGATTATTTCCCAGTCAGAACGTATTTTGCCCAAGATCGCTTTTATTCTTTCCAAGTCACTGGCGATGGTCTTTTCCTGCCTATAGGCCGGCACTACAACCGTTAGCCTACTAACTTCTTTCATAAAGTTTTTTAAAAATTATTAGTTGCCCTGCCACTAAAAACAAGGCCAAGGCCATAATTGATTTTGTCAGTACTTGCCCCAGGTTTTCATGTTGTAAAAAAATCATCACTGCCTGCAGAGTGGCCGCACCCAAGGCTAGTAAAAAAGCCCTTTTATCTCCTAAAGCCAGCAAAAACTGTACGATCAATGTCAAAACCGCAGCCAATCCTATAAAAACTGCAAAAGAAAACAAATAAACACCTGCCTCTTTATAACCACTGCCATAAAGCAAGGTAACCATTAGGTTTGGGAAAAAATAAAATACAAGCGCTCCCAGTCCTACTACCGCCAAAATATAAAAAAGTGCTGAGAAATATATTTTTTTCAGCTTGTTTTTTTTATCTTTATATTTACTAAAAAGGGGGAATGCTACTAAAAGTACGGCGTTAGACCCGAAAAAAATCATTTTAGAGAGCACACTTCCGGCCGAGTAAATACCCACTGCTTCAGCATCAAAAAAATGCCGGACAAACAAAATATCAGTCGAATAAAGAGAGGCCAAAAATACATTAGCCAACATGCTTAAGCCTAAAAAAGACCAAAAATTTTTATTATCTTCAACCGAATCAATCCTGTCCGGCCACAAGCGCTTAATTAATATATAACCCAAAATTATTGTAATTATGCTTTGGACTAAAAAACCGCCAAAAGCCCCATTTACTCCTAACCCCAACTTTACCAGAACTAAAGCCGCTAGCGTTTTAAGATAAACCGGCACAACTGATAAAGCCACGAATAAAAACCATTTTAGCCTTGCCTGCGCGGCTGCCGTATATACAACCGGCAAAAAACTTAACAAGCCCTGCGCAGCAAAAAGCCAATAAATTATACTATTATCAAAATGCAGGAAATTTTGCCAAAAAGGAGCCAGCAAAATTAACAACATAAAAACAAGCATAGATATGAGAATCGCTTTTCTCCCCAGGCCTCCAATTGCCCCACCTACTTTCTCTTGACTTAATCTACTCAGCCTGTCCACCACGGCAAAAGATAAACTCTGACTAAAAACGGTCAACAAGTATAGAAGTGCGATTACGCTTTCGAGCAAACCATACTCGGCTGGTGTAAGCAGTCTACCGCTAATCAGGTGGAAAAGGTAACTGCCAAAACTAGCAAGCAGGTTTCCGCCTATTACCAGCGCACTTCCTGTAATAAGTGGATGTATTTTTTTAGTTATCATTTTTTTTAAACTTTGCGATTAAACTCATCAACTTAATAGCACCAACATGTTTAAATTCGTAACTCCCCTTAAAAACAGCATAGGTAAAAAAAACAAAAGTCCATATACTTGACTTCTCGGCAATTATTTCTAAACCCAATAATAACGCTAGCAAAGCCAGGCCCCAAAATAAGCCGACGGTGACAAGAGAATACCTATATTCAAAGCCAAATGCAAAATCAATAATAAACCACAGCAAAACAATAAAAATAATAAAGCAGTCATATACCCACTTAGCCATAAACAAATCATAACCCAATAAAAGCAAGAGTACAAAAACGAGCAAGTATTTATTCTGCTGTAAAAATATATTTATTCTATATTTCATTTTTTTATTCTTAAATAAAAAAGCACAACCAGCCCCAGTCCCAAAAGCGAAATCAATGCTCCCTTTAAAATTAAGCCCTGCTGGCTAAACTCTATATCAATATTATAATTGCTTTCTCCCCTGCTGTCCTGCGCTTTAATAAACCAGGCATTCGCGAAACTATTGGCTTTAATATGCCTGGATTCATCGAGCTTTATCTTACTGCCGTCTGCCAAGTGCAGTGTTAGCTCCCAACCGGGAAAATAACTTTCAGCAAAATATAAGATGTAGTCAGAACTAACCCCTTCTACAGAAAGCTTATATTTGCTGCTTGATTTAGTATTAACCGTAATTATTGGTTCGGACCACGATTTTGTCTTTTTCTGCCATAACAGAATATCCGGCCTCCAAATCCGAATAAGGCTCAGCTTTTTCACTCTTGCCGGGGTAAAATTAATGTCGTTGCTTAGCAAAAACACATAGGCGGCTTTTTTATCCAGTTTAGAATAAAGTAAAAAATTGTTGGCGCTTTTTTCCGCTTCCCTATATTCCATTGCAAAATAATTATTAATATTGTCTATGTCTGGCTTCTCTCCGGCCGCTTCGCCCAAATAAAGAGAAAAGTTACTTTCCCCTTGGTCAATCTCCGTTCCCAGACTGTAAAAGGCTTTATTTTCCCACCCGTCAATTGGCTGAAAATATACTTTTCCGAATCTATCGTCTTCGTAGCTCTGCCAGTTATTATCAAGCAAGTTATTGTTATTGCTAAATTCGATACTTAGTTCTTTATTACCATTAAAGTACAGTTCTTCCGGCCAGATATACCAACCGCTGTCAAATTTAAATTGATCAGCAGACATAGTTTTACCATCCATTGTCAGCCGCCAATCCGGCAGAAGTTGAGTTTCTTCTTTTTCTCCTACCAAAAAACTGTATTTACCTTCCGGGACTTCTAGGATAAAATTCTGTTTGTTCGGATCAAAATTTTCCAGCTGCTTATTTTCGACTATATTATCGATGTCAAGACTATTTTTATTTTTTAAAATCATCGGGCTTTTTTCTAAAACTGGCTGCATAACTTGGCCATATCTACCGATCTTGTCAAAATTATCGCTTAGGGCCGTCTGGTAATAAATCATATCCGATTTGCTTTTAATCTCATCCGAACAGTTTTCTAGAAAAATGCTTTTTTGAGGGATTTCTTTCAGGCCAGCGGCCCTAGCCAGTGCACCTGCATCTCCCTCAAAGCAAAATATGCGCTCTCCGGCAAAAATATGCGGCAAATAGTAATTTTCCAGCTTATAAAAGTCCAACTGGCCAAAACTCCGAACAAAGCTAAAATATTGACTAGTATCTAAGCCTGCTTTTATGTCTTTGCTTTTTAAGATAGAAGGTGTATTAAGTTTAGATGCCAGATCATGGTGCAGCATAAGGTATTTATTGTTTGACCAGCCGCTCAGTCTAGCTTGGGCGATTTGGCTGGCAGGATCATTATTCAAAAAAGAGGCAAACAAGTAATCCAAATAGCTGAGATTGTTATTAAGCGGGTTGATAGGAGCTACCAGTGATCGTTCCAATACCTGTGTGGCCGGATCATCACTGCCGACATAGCCATAATCCCAGTTATAGGCGGCGCCTTCTTGATGAGGCAGTGACAGCAAGCGAAAATCTTCATTATCCTGTCTCAGCCAATCTTTGGCCTCTAAATAATACTTGGGTATTCTTACTCTGGCACCGGGCTTATTCTCGCTCTTTTGATAAATCAAATCTCCTGTCCAATAAGGCCACATATAGACACCAAAAAGCAAAAAACAAAGCATAAAAAGCAATAATCTGCTTATCTTCCGTCCGATATATTTTTTTCCCAAATTATACAAACAATCCATTCCGCGTCCCAACAAAATCGAATAACCCAGCAAAGCGATTAAGCCAAATTTTTCATAACTATTACGGAAGGCAGCCATAAAAGGTATTTTCAAAACTAAAAACTTATTAACCCCCTCAAAGGGGAAATGAGCGCCCTTCATTAAAAAAAGACCCAGTATATAAAGAAGGGCAAAAAAGTAAATCTTTTTAGTTTTATTTAAAAACAGTGCTGTTATTGCCAAAAAAGGACCGACAAAAGAAAGTGTGACAAAAAAAAACGAGTCATACTTTTCCACCCACGGAAAATAACTGTCTTCTAAGAGTTTTGCCCAAAAAGTCCACGGCCCAAAAAAGCGAAAAATATTTAAAAACCCCGTGAATAGGCTGGAATTTTCGAAAATACCGGACGATCCCTCGCCCGACTTTGCGCCCGAAGCTTGCATGGCATAATCAAGATTTCCTACAAAAGGCATTATCCACCAAGAGTTTAACAAGAAAAATAAAACAAGA
>CAYNBK010000085.1:2516-4131 GCA_964395485.1 uncultured Pseudomonadales bacterium | reverse complement strand
TAAGAGCTGGTAGATAATGATTGAAGAGTGCTGGCAAGCGAACTAAAACTATTGGTAAAATCGGCCGAGCCAAAGCTGGCCGCGCTCATTCCGGCATAGTAGGTGCTGAAGAGCTCTTTGTCTTGAGCGGAAAAATTTATTGGTAAAGAGGCAAGGGCTTTAATGGAAATACCAAGCGTGACTCCATAGCAAAGAATTTTTTCCCAGATAATGATAGAGTCTACCGGATCGTCATCGGTTACCGAGTATTCTTTTAAGTATTTTTTAAAAGCCAGCCACTGCATTTTAGCCAGATATCCCCTTTTAGAATAGCCCAGAAGATCCAGGTTTTTAAAATAACTAATAATGACTAGTATTTGGCAAAGATACAAGAGCGGTATACCAGCAAAAAACAGTGTTTTTAAAATCGATGAAGACAGGGCAAAAAGGGCAATGGCATAAAAGGGAAGAATAAAAAAAATACTTCCCAGAAAAAGAAAAGCCAAAACTAAAAAAAGCAGAGCCCGACCCCGGTAGGGAATTGACTGCCAGTCCCTGTTTTGGCTATCAAGCAGATTTTTGTCTTTCAGAGCCTCTTTTACTTCTTTTTCGAATTTTTTAAAAAAGGTTTGGGCAGAATAGGGACGGCTTTTACCGTAATTTTTTATCTCCTGAAATTCTATTTTTTCGTCGCGATTGGTATTAACCGAAGCGGTGAGATAGCTGAACAGCTGTTGCTCATAGGGATTTAGGCTGTCGGCATTCACCCCGGGGGAGCCAACTTGACCTTCATAATTTTCACCTCGGAGGTGTGCCGCAGGCGCAACACCACCTCCGAGGTGGTATTTTCCGTCTGACGGATCCAGCCAGTATTGGTAATCTTTATTTATAAAGCCTGCTTTTTTGTCTGAACGGCGGATTTTAAAAATCCTGCGGCGGACAAGATCAAGTATGGTAGCTAAAAAAGAATTAGGGGAAACAGATCCTTTTCTCAACAGGGATTCTACTTCGGCGGGTGGTAAATCTGACGGTGGGCCATGCAGTTTGCCGGAGAGAAGGCCGCCTTCGGTGATAAGCTGGTTTTTTATTTTTTTTACCTTCCGGCTTACTCTGGACATAGTGATTAGCGCTAAAACAGTCAAAATGAAAAATACGGCCATCGCGGCCAAAACAAGATAGCGGAAGAGGTTTTTTTGCTCTTCTGCTTGGCGGGCAAAAGAATCTTCTTCGGACTGGATAGAAGCAAGGTTAGTCTTTTCTTCAATACCGCCGCTTTTTATCACCGCCGGATCAAAGAGCGCTCTCACCTCAAAAAACTTGTTTGCAGGCAGGGAGTCGGCGGTAAAGACAAGATGGCCGTTTTCCGGGATAGAAACGATACCATTTAAAGGCCCATGGCCAAAGGCTTTGATAAGTTGGTAATCATGATTTTCCGGCAGAAAAACGTCGGCCTTGACGGCAGATATACCTTTATCCCACTGGTCACCGATAAGCTGCCAGTAAAATTCGGTCGCGTCCGGATGGATAAAAACCGCTCCGGTTATATCGTAAGAAATGGTAAATGTCTTTGACTGGTTTTCTGCCTGGAATGACCAGCCCAAACGATAATGATCAGGATCAGGATCAGGATCAGGAT
>CAYNBK010000085.1:0-2416 GCA_964395485.1 uncultured Pseudomonadales bacterium | reverse complement strand
GCCTGGAATGACCAGCCCAAACGATAATGATCAGGATCAGGATCAGGATCAGGATATTCTTTAAGATATGTATTTGGATCCAGTTCTGGGCTAGTTTTTGGAAAAAGGAGTTTTTCTCCATCATAAACTTTAAAATTATCCAGTTTAACGGTTTGCTTGTATTTTTTAACTACTTGGCCGATGTTTTCATAAGCATAGGTGAAACTGCCGTCAAAATCATAAGTTCGTTTTTCCTCAAGATGTACAACGCCGTTGTCTTTAATTTTAACCATAAAGTTTACTGAGGGAAAAGAATAATCTTTTGCCTGCGCAGGCATTGAAGAAAGGGCAGTTAGAATAAAACATAAAACAGCAATTATGATTAAATTAATTTTTTTCATTTATCTAATTTTAAACCAGACTATTTTCATTGACAAGTTCAGGACTATTCCTGGCTTGTTTTTTGCGATTAAAAACCTATTTACAGGCATGAAGCTTGACAAGGGAAAAGGCTTACAATACACTTTACTTACTCACACGGGTTAAATATGTCAAATAAAATCAAACGCTGTCAAAACTTGAGGCTTTTTTATTAGAAATTTTTGGGCGCCTTACTGAGCGCTTTTTTTATGCCTGAAGACATTACTTTTAAATTGAGTGCTAAAAAAGTCTTACTAGCCATAATTTGTCTGGCCTTGACCTTTTTGCTGGTAATTATTTCTATTTTTTCTATTAATAATACCGAAGCGGCCGAGAACGAAGTTAAGACAGTCAAAGAATATGGATTTGATCTAAACGAAATAAAAGAAGCCACCAGTGCATTTACAGCCACTCCTTCTGGGACAGAATTGAACACAATATTAAACAAAGATAGCGATTATGTTTTGCCTTATCCGGGCATATTGCCTGACCACCCGCTTTACTGGCTAAAAATGTTTAGGGACAGAGTAAGTTTATACCTGATCCGCGACCCGGCAGTAAAGGTCCAAAAACTGATTCTTTTCGGTGATAAGCGAATTGGCGCGGCTGAAGCACTGATCGCAGGGAACAAGAAGGGTTTGGGATTTACCACCGCGACAAAAGCGGAAAAGTATATGGAAAAAGCCAGTCAGGAATTAAAGTGCTTACCGGAGAATAACCCATCTTTACAAAACCGCCTGCAGTCTAGTCTGTTGGTACACAGACAAATACTTGGCAAACTGGAAGAAAAGAGTGATGACAGTCAGCAAAAAGCATGGCAGGAAGCATGGCTTTTAAATGAGCGATTGATATCTAAGTAAAAATAAACCGCCCCACAAAGATAATTTCTTCTTTAGCCAGCATAATTTGATCGTTCTTTTTTTATATTGAGTTTTTGTGCTTGCTTTGTGGAGAATTAAAACACAGCATAATTGCCCCTTTATGCTAATATTGACCCGGATTGATCTACTTATTCATGGTTGACAAGAGTTATTTAGTAGCTTACTATTCTTTAGGACGCTACATATAGTGTCTTTTTCTTTTCTTGATAATTTTGTTTTTTGTCTAGTATTTTTGTTTAGAAATTAGATTTAGGAATTTATTATTATGCGATGTCCTTATTGCGGATCCAGCGAAACCAGCGTACTTGAATCCCGTGACTCTGAAGACGGACAGGTGACAAGGCGCCGGCGTGAGTGTACCAAGTGCCAGAAACGCTTTACTACTTATGAGCGGGTTGAGCAGGTTGATTTAAAAGTAGTTAAAAAAGACGGCAGTAAAGAAAGTTTTGAAAGGGAGAAAATAAAAAACGGTATTATGCTGGCTTGTCAAAAAACCGAAGTAAATGAAGAGGAGGTGGATGATGTTATCGAAGACATTGAAATGAGGCTGTTAAATAGAAAGTCGACCGAAATCTCCAGTTCTGATATCGGCAGAATGGTTTTAACCCGTCTGAAAAAACTGGACAAGGTGGCTTATCTCAGGTTTGCCAGCGTCTTTTTGGAGTTTGGCTCGGTAGAAGAGTTTAGAAAAGAAATAAAGGAAATAGATTAAGAATTAAAAGCAATAAATACGAAATTTGCAGAAGTTTTTACAAATCGCGCTCGAAATAACATGAATTGTCAACGGCGGCAAAGGCGAGACGCTGTAAACGTGTAAAAACTTACAAATTTGTATTTTTTGCTAATTTAATAAAGCAATGAGTAGTTTATGAAGCTGAAAACTACAATAAAAAAAATCAAAAAAAGAAGTGGGAGGGTAGTAGCTTTTCGCATTTCTAAAATAAAAAGGGTTATCTGGCAAGCCGCTAAGGCGGCCGGAGGGACCGACCGTTTTCAGGCGGAAAAAATAACAGCAGAGGTGATAAAAGAAATGGAGAGGCGTTTTAATGCCACTCTGGTGCCGGAAGTAGAACAAGTACAAGACTTAATAGTTAAAATACTGAAAAAAAAGGGCCATGAGAAAACCTGTAAAGCCT
>CAYNBK010000084.1:0-4134 GCA_964395485.1 uncultured Pseudomonadales bacterium | reverse complement strand
AGTCAGCGTTATCATTATTACAAAAGCGGCGATAGCCAGTACTCCCGAAACAGCCAGAAGCAAGTATGAAAATAGCCTTAAATTAATCTGCATAGTATAAAACTTTTCTGCTTATGATAATTTACTACAGTCGCCTGCGGCCTCACTGTCAAAACTTTTTTCTTTCCTGTATTTACTATAAAATGAATGCATGGAAAAAACAAGCAGACTGCCGGAAATGGATTTACTGCGCGGACTGGCCATACTCATGGTTTTAGCCTACCATTGCTTTTTAGCATTATTTCCCACTCCGCCTTTTGCCTCACTGGATAGTTTACTGCTGGTGTTTAAAAACAATTTTCCCGGCAGTTTAGCGGCGCTTGCTTTTTTAAACGGCTATACCGGAGTACATTTATTTTTGGTCTTATCTGGTTTTCTTCTAACTTATCAGTACTATCAGAAGCCGCCGGATTTAAAAAAATTTTATTTAAAAAGGTTAAAAAAGCTTTTTCTTCCTTACTGGCCGGCATGGCTACTGGCCGTCCTGGCCGGTATTTTTATTTTTCAAAAAAACTACAACTTTATTACCCTTGCTTCCAGTTTTTTTTATCCTTTTTCACTTGATTTTTTTGCCAAATATGTTTCCGCCGTCAATCCTACTTTTTGGTTTATCGGCCTTATTATTCAGTTTTATCTGGCTTTTCCTTTTTTGCTTAAACTGCTTAAACTGCTTAAACCCTTAAACTTTCTGCTTCTTTCTTTTATTTTCTCTTTAACCTGTCGCTTTTTAGCTGTCTTTATGTTTGCCTCCCACCCGGTTGGCGTACTAATAGCTACTGCCAACGGCTCGTCTGCTTTTATCATTCTTCCCACCCGGTTGTTTGAGCTAGCCCTTGGCATGTCCATAGCCGCTTACTACCACCTCGTAGGTTACTTCTTGACTACACCTCGTAAAAACATTTTATTTTTTTTCTTCGGAGGAATTGTTTTGTTGGTTTGGACGAATCTCTCGACACTTTGTAAAGCCGGCTGGCTTTTTTCCGACCAGCTGTTTGCCACCGGCTTAGTTCTTTTTCTTGGGCCTCTTCTGTCGCTGATAAAAAGCTCAAAACTATTTACAAAGTCCCTTAACTTCTTTTCAAGATACTCCTACCAAATTTATCTTTTCCACTACCCGATTATTTTCGCCCTAGCGTATCTATTAAAATAGTTTGGCAATATAGCAATTATATTATTTTCTTCTAGAATCTATAGTCTATTTTCTATATAATGGATTCATGTCTGCCAAAACCCCTAAACTGAAAGTTGATATTGTCAACAAAATCCTTATCCTCGTTTTGTTTCTGGGCGGACTTATTGTTCTTTTTTTCAGCATATACCGCCTGAAGACTCCGGTTTCAGAGGAAAAACCGCAGATCTATTCTACCGAACCCAAAGACTTAGCTGTATTTCTGGTAGGTGACTCCAGTTATCTATACTCAAAAGACATCGACGGCAAACAGCATATCACCGACTATTTGCAAAATTACCTCCAGGCTAGACTCAACTGCTCTTTATCTCTGTCTACTCCCAGCATCAGTCAGTTTAAAGACAGCTCCTACCGCATATGGGGAGATATTTACGAATATGACAGCAACGGTATTCCCGTTCGGGCAATAGATCAGGACATCAATACAATCCCTGTTTTTGTGGCCGCCAAAACTTTTGTCAACAGCGCCAAAAACTCAGGCAAAACAGCACTGGTTGTCATCGGTTACGGTGCCAACGAATCCAAAGACATAATCGACACTGCCAATACCAAAAAAACCCAGGACAAATTCCACAATTATTTAAATGAAGCCAAAAGCCAGTTAGAGGGATTGGGGGCAAAAGTTATTTTTGCCACCCCGGTCAAAGGCTGTCCTTTTTCCGGCAGGAACTACAACCCCGAAGGCCAGCTGAAAAACCTAGCCGAAAATATAATAAACTGGTATGCCGGTTCGGCCGACGTCTTTGACGCTTTTGCCTCCCACGCCTGCTCCGACACCAGTGCCTGTCCGGGGCCTGATACTTGCCTCACCCGCTGTCTTATTAATGTCAATCCCTTCAACTCCTCCGGCTTCCCGGACAGAACTTGTCTGGACGATTACACCCATCCCAACAGCGATGGCTACACTATCATGGCCAAAGCCATCGGCGATGCAATCCTATCTCAAAATCTTTGTCAAACTGACACTCCTACTCCGACCCCAACACAAGGCCAAAACATCGATTCTAAGGAAAAAATGAAAAAAGGCGACTTGAATACCGACGGGGTTATAAACTCAATTGACTGGTCTATTATGAAAGCTCATTTTTTCAACAGCAGCAGTCTATCCGACGGCGACTTAAATGAAGACGGCGCTATCAATTCTCTCGACTGGTCTATCATGAAGTCCCATTTCTGGGAAAACACATAGAAAAATTAAATATTTAAAATCAAAGATAAAAAATGGGGGCCGACCTATTTATACAAGTGATGAAAGGTACCCGGTATTTGTTCACACAGATCACTGGCATTAAAAAATGTTCCGACTTTTTTATAAAGCTCATCGCCAGATAGCCCGCAAATAAATGCGCCTGCCGCCGTCGCTGTAAAACAGTCGTTTTTACAGGCCAAAGCCGCTACCAGTCCGGCCAATACATCCCCTGTTCCACCTTTAGTCATCCCCTCGTTACCGGTTTTATTAAGAGCGCATTTTTCCGAGTCGCAAATAATGTCTGTTGATCCTTTTAATAAAATAGTACAACTATATTTTCCCGCTTTTTTCTCTGTTATCTCTTCCCAAAATTTTACATTTTCATCTGTCATTTTTAATTTTTCACTTTTGATTTTTAATTTGAAAAGTTGGCACATTTCTCTAATATGGGGTGTAATTATCACTTGTGACAACTTTTTTAAGCAATTTGTTTCCATCATCTGCAAAGCCCCGGCATCCAGTACCCACTTTTTTTCCGGGTATCTATTTAATAAAGTTTCTACGACAAGCTTTGTATCTTCAAAATTATCTCTACTAATATTTACTGCTTGATTTATAATTTTTGATTTATAATTTTTGATTCTTTCCCTTACCATTCCTGATCCGAGCAAAACCGTATCTGCTTCTTTTATATAATCATCCAAATCTTCAAAACGGATATTGATAAAATCATAAAGCTGTTTATTCAGCCAATTTGCATATTCCTGATTTCTGTCAGTCGAAAGGTAAAAAACCATATCCACTATCCGGGAAGCGGTTTTAAGCGCCCACAGCGAAGCGCCGTGAAAAAGCTCAGATCCACCAATTATTAATAGTTTGCCGTTTTGCCCTTTGTGGGAAAACTTATCAACTTGATGCAATAATTTTATAATAGATTTATCAATTATATTCATCTATGAAAAAAGTCAACTATAAAGCAGTAAAGCTATATAGCCGCCTTCCTTAATTTGTATTTGTTTGTTAATTAGCGCTTCCTAACAAATTGGATCATTCATCTATTCGTCCGCTTTGGACAGATTGCCGCTCAGGTTAAGCCGGATCCCGGGAGAACCTAATCATTTTAACGACCGTTTATCCCTGTTTGGCTTTGATTGGATTTTGGTCAGAAAAAAACGCAGGAATCCCTGGTTCCTGAATAAATACTTGTTGGTTTTTTAAGATTAGGTGTATTTGAGCCAGCATTTTTCTGGCTGCGGCTACTTTGGCTTTCTTATTGCCTTTCTTTTTTGCTATCTTTAGGTAAAAAGCATTTAACCTTTTGTCTTTCTTAATCGCTTTGGGTACAGCTTCAATCAATACCCAGCGGATGTATTTGTTGCCTTTTTTGATCTTGCCCATTCTGGTCTTGCTGCCCGATTGGTATACGCTGGGTGTTAATCCGGCATAAGAACAGAGATTGTCGGGATGGGGAAAACGGCTGACCTCTCCTATCTCCGCTGACAGGATCAAACTGCCGTAAAAGCCAAGACCAGGCAGCTGCTGCAAGAGCTTAGCATTGCTGTCTTCCTGCCAGACTGTCTTAATTTGGCTGTCAAACTCTTTAACCTGTCCCGTTAAGTTGTCAATGCTTGTTAAAAGCTGTTTAAAGGCAAACTGGCTGTTGGGGGGAAGAAAGGATATTTTGCCTTTCATCCAGGCCCTGCCTTGTTTGCCGAAA
>CAYNBK010000083.1:0-4139 GCA_964395485.1 uncultured Pseudomonadales bacterium | reverse complement strand
TTTATTGATAAGGAAAGTAAATTTATCTTCGGACAGGGCGACAGTAAAATCTAAATCTTCGGAAAAACGGGGAGCATTAAAGATCAAATGCAGGGCTGTTCCGCCTTTGAAATAGATATCTTTGGAATTAGGATAAGCATATAATTTTTTTAAAAATAAAATTTGCAAGAATTCCCGTAAAATGGTTGTTTCATTTGTCCGGAACTTTTTTACAAAATAAGCTATTTGATCTTTAGTAATCATAGTTTTATATACTTTTGCAATTTTCTTTTGGCGGCAATAAATTGTGCTGTCTGTGGATATTTTTTTAGATACGTTTTTAGTTCTTTGGGGCGAATTATAGAAAAATCGTATTCGTCAAGATCAATGTTTTTGTAGCCTTTGGCAGATAGGTAAAGTTGGTCTAATAAAGCCTTTTCCGGGACGGCGATTAGAAAGGAATCTTTTTTTTCATATCCCCAGATAAGCTCTTTTTTTAGATGAGTATAGGTAAAAGACCGGCCGTTAAAAATTTTTTCTTTGGTCTTTTTGCTAGTGGCGCTACTTATTTCGTAGGGAAACTGCGATAAAATGCCATATAAATTCAAAGCGCTGGCAAAAGATATATAGGAAGGTTCATATAAAAAATTTGCCAGTGCAAAATCGTGAACAGCGCTATTAACAAGAAGGTATTTGTTTTTTTCGATTTTTTGCAGAATTTGGCTTTTAACTAAGCGCTTGATTGTGCTATAAGAAGTACTTTGTTTTTTTATCTGCAAAACATCATTAAGTGTTTTTAAAGAGAATAATGACAAGCCTGAATCGTAGACATTTTTGGCAGCAGATGTCAGATTGTATGATACCATATACTTTATATTTTATAGAGTTTGAGTAATTGTGTCAAGGGGAGGGTACGGGAGCAAGGGAGGAGGGAATAGAGTTTTAGAGTGATAGATGGTTAGAGTTTTAGGAGGAAATAGATTGCTATATTGCTATATTGTTTTTTTGGGGAGAGTTAAGATTTGCTTTAACAGAATGTTCTTAAGGGAGGAGAAAGAGTAGAGGCTTGGGAGTAATGAAACTAATGGATTGCTTCTACCGATTTTATCGGGATCGCAATGACGGGAAATAAGAGTGGGAGAACAGGAGAAAGATTTATGATTCAAGATTTAAGATTTACGAATGAGAGAGAACAAGGGGAATAGGAGGGTAGGATTTGGCTTGAGGAAATTCACAAGGACGTAATTTATAAGAAATTCATAAGGACGCACCCCGATAAACACCGGGGTGCGTCCTTGGGGGAAAGGAAAACGGGAAAATAAGATATAGAACTCAAAAAATCCCGATGTGTCTCGGGTAATCCACCTCGGGGGTGGGAAATCGTCGGGGGTGGAAAAACGGGGGTGGAAAAAGTGCTTGCGATTTTGCTTGACAAAGGCGGTCGATGATATAATACCGGCAATGAGAAAAGTAATTTTGCTAATTTGTTTTATCTTTCTTGGTTTTCTGCCGGGGAAAAACCCAGTCCTGGCGGCAGCGGCAAAAGCAACAGTTATACCGACCGATATGCCGACGCGCGAGGTAGAGGCCAGCCAGTCGGCAGTGGCTACACCATCTGCTGTCCAAAAAGTATCTGAAAAAAAGCCGGACTTGACCGTGCCGGAGCCGGTAATACAAGGCAAATTGGAAAAATACCTGGATGAAAACCCTCCCCGGCCGCTCAATATCACCAACTTTCTCCAGTATGCGATAAGAGACGCGGTGAAAAAAGGCGTGCCGGCCAATACGATAGTACTTATACTTCTTTTCCCGATTGTGGCGGCTTTGATAGCCGCCAGCCGCCATTTGATCGGGTTGAGGGGCTTGGGAATTTTTCTGCCGGCGGTCTTGTCGGTTGTATTTTTGGCCACCGGCATTATAGTGGGCATTCTTTTGTTTTTTGTTATTTTGCTCATGGCCACCATAGCCCGTATAATACTGCGGCGGATGAAATTGCAATATTTGCCGCGGATGGCATTGCTTTTGTGGTTTGTTTCTTTGGGACTGCTTGGCACGCTTTTTGTTTCCCCTTACCTAAGACTGGAACCATTGACCTCTATTTCTATTTTTCCCATCCTTATGCTTATCCTTTTGACTGAGCAGTTTATCGGGCTCCAGGTGGGTAAAAGCATGAGGGAGGCAAACGCGCTAACTTTTGAAACGATTGTCGTCGCCCTCATCTGCTCCCTTATTTTAAACCTGGAAATGTTGCAAAAAATGGTTTTGATCTATCCGGAAATGACAGTGCTGGCGGTAGCTGTATTTAACATTTTTACCGGCAGGTATACCGGGCTCAGGCTGTTGGAATATAAAAAGTTTTCTAAACTGATAAAGTAAGGAGGGGGGTTTGGGATTCACACCCTCTTAAACAAATATATTAGGCTTAGATACGGAATTTTGCTTTGCTTTTTAATCGCCGGCGAGAAAAGATTTTTTGTCCATATAGACATAGGCGCCAGGCTGTAAACAGAAAAAGCAGAAGCAAAATTGTATCTTACGCCTTATTAATAATGAATGGTAAAAGCAACTGACATGCTGGGCATGAATGCCCGAGCACACTTATATATCTCCCGTTATAATAAAAAATCCGGGAAAAGGATAGCCAATCACAAGCTCCTTACCAAAACTGCTTTGGCAAAATATGGCATAAAAACACCAAAGCTGTACCGCGTCTTCCGGCGCTTTGATGAAATAGAGCGCTTTGATTTTACCGGTAAACTGCCTGAGAGCTTTGTCATAAAGCCGGATAATTCGCTGGGAGGGGAAGGGATTTTGGTAATAGAAAGACGGGGGAAGTATGCCGGAGAGTGGATCACCACAGAGGGGAAAACAGTTAACATAACTGATTTTCGCTTGCTTATTCAGGATATACTGGAGGGGCGTTTTAGCATGGATAGCGCGCCGGACATTGCCTTTATCGAAGAAAGAATAAGGGTGCATCCGGCCTTTGCCGATATCAGCTGGCAGGGTACGCCGGATATTGGGGTTTTAGTTTTTAACCATGTACCGGTGATGGCGTATTTGCGTCTGCCGACTAAAGAGTCTGGCGGACGGGCAAATATGTTCCAAGGGGCTATTGCTTGCGGGATTGATATGGCAACAGGTATAACTACTCATGCGGTAAAGTGGACTACTCCCATCAGGTTTTTTCCAAATACAAGAAGAAGACTGGTGGGCGTTAAAATACCATCCTGGGATGAGGTGATGAAGCTGGCTGTAAACTGCCAAATAGCTGTCCCCAAATTGGCTTTTGTCCGGGCAGACATCGTGCTGCAGCCTTCTTTAAAAAAACCGGGAGTAATTTTCCCCTATGTATTGGAATTAAATGCCCAGCCGGGTTTGAAAATCCAAATCGCTAACCAGGCCGGTCTGCTGGCGCGCTTGAAAAGGGTAGAGGGTTTGGACGTGCCGGATGCAGACAAAGGAATAAAAATAGCCAAAGCGCTGTTTGCCGACTCTAATCTGAGAGATGTAGCTATTGGTAAAAAGGTGGTTAAAGTATTTGAAACTGTCAAGGTCCAGCCCTTTGTGGGTGAGCCGGTAGAAGTAAAAGCCAAGGTAGATACCGGTGCCTACCGTTCAAGCATAGACAGGGGGCTGGCTAAAGAGCTGGGACTTTTAAACACGGAAAATATCCTTATGCAAAAACAATACCGGAGCTCACTAGGTAGTGAAAACCGCGAAGTGATTGAGTTTACTTATTGGCTGGGCGGGTGGAAAATAAAAACTACCGCTTCAATAACCGACCGCTCTCATTTAAAGCGGCCGATGCTGGTGGGCCGAAAGGATTTGGATGGTTTTTTGGTGGAAGGGTGAGGGAGGAATAAGTAATTAGTAATCGGTAACAAGTAATATGGGAAAAGAATAAAAGAATAAAGGAGAAAAGGGAGAAAAAAGGGGAAGAGCTAGGGAGTTGGAGAGATGGGGGGGGGAATCAGTAGTTAGGAGAAAGTAGTTAGGAGAAAAGGAAAAGCTTGGGGGAGAGAGTGAGACCTATCTGCCCTCCATAGGCGGGTAAATCGGCAGGCAGGGTTTTAGATTGATAGAGTTTTAGGAGAGAATTAGCAACAAGTAATTAGTAATAAGCAACAAGTAATAAGTAATTGGGAACAGGAAATGAT
>CAYNBK010000082.1:0-4148 GCA_964395485.1 uncultured Pseudomonadales bacterium | reverse complement strand
TCATCTCTGCTCTCTCCTGTGCTTAATTTACCTCACTAAATCTGTAAAATTGCGGTTCATATTTTAAGGCATGATCACCTGTTTTTCCTGAACGGTTTTTGGCGATTATCACTTTGTATTGACTTTGGTCTTTGCTATGATCATAGAAATTTTCCCAATGTAAAAGTAGGCATACATCCGCAAATTCTTCCAAAGCCCCCGTTTCTTTAAGTTGATACATGGTCGGCTCACTTCCGGCATTTCCCGCAGCCCCTCGGTTTATCTGACTACATAGTACCCCTGCAAAACGGTGTTTAAGGGCCATATTCCTGAATTGAAGTATAAACTCATTTATGGTTTCTCTTGTTTCACGCGGCCGGGCAGAGATATTCTGTATAAAATCTATAAATATGACTTTGGGTTTAGGGTCTAACAATTCTATAAGTTCCTGCACCTCGCCATAGTTCTTGCCTATGCCAGAAGTAATGAGTAAAGGTATCTCGCTGGACAGTTGTTTAAATTTACGCCATCTTTCCTGCGTTTCATTATCAAACTTCATCAGTCCTGTCTTTAATGAATAGTTATCCACTTCCATTAGATTACAGAATAATCGTTCTACAAGGTCTTCAGCCACCATTTCAAGCGATAAGAATAAAACTGGTATATTCTGATTAGCTAAATCATAGGCAAGTTGCAAACTGAACGCTGACTTACCTTGTGAGGTTCGCGCGCCGATCACCGTAAGGGCCGCCGGTTTCAAGCCCCAAATGGCTCTATTTAACTCTGGTAAACTCTTAATAGATAACTTTGGAACATCATCCCTTGACTTCAATTCCGTTTCTATGCCATCTAATAGGTTGCTTATTGGTATTACCTGACTTGTTATGTCCTGCATTTTCTTCTATCTCCCTTTGTAGGTTTTTAAGAATTTCTGTGATTGTCTTACATATATCCGGTTTTCTCATAGCAAACTGAACATATATTTTCTTAAAAAACTTTGATTGCTCTTTAAGAAAATACACATATTGACTTTGGTCTTGCTTAATTTTTTGGTTAAATTGCTCTAAAAAGGTCATATCTGCCTCCGGGTGGATTGCGACGGTTTATAGTTTATCCATTTTTCAAGGTTATCGGGTTTGCCTTTTTGCTTTCCTAAACAGTATATAAGATCAAGGTGTTTACCACGATCCGGCCATTCATCTTGTATAAAATTATCTATTGCCTGTTTTATTTGTTCTATCGTATATCCATCTTCTAACCGTTTTTTTATTAAAGATTTTTTGTCGGTGGTTAATTTAAAAGCTTTTTTGGTTTTTAATAGGAAATAACTCCAGAGTTCATCTACACTTATATTTACTTTACTTTCTTTTACTTTACTTTCTTTTATAGCATTGCCTTCGCTATGCGTTGGCATTGCGTTGGCATCACCATACCATCTTTTCATAGCTGATTGTATTGCTTTTCGATGTTTTTCATTTATAAACTCAAGGCGTTCTAAACAAGTTTTGGACCAGAATTTTGTTTTAGACAATTCAAAGAGTTCAAAATCCTTTACTACCATCGCAATGCGTTCGCATAAATCCTTATCTTGTTTTGCATATAAATTCATATCTTTAAGTAAAAGATAACCACCCTGTTCATAAAGCATTTCAATTAAACACCAGTATATTCCAAGGCCTTCATACCCTAAAGTTAAAAATAATTTCTCTAATTTTGGATCGTGTCGGGCATGATAATCATGTGGGAAATAATAAGTGTTTTTTATATTGCCTCCTTATGAGGACATTTTCCACCTCGGCGTTTAGCCCAATTACAATTCATCCTGTTCTTTTTATATTTTTCTTTACCATAGATTGCGGTACATTCCTTGCAATAACAATATACTGCACCATCATAAGTTTCTTGAGAATAAAAGTCACTAGCTTTCTTTACTTTATGACATTTTTTGCATTCCCTAACTTTTGCTGTATTTTTCACTTATATACCTCTAAAAAAATGCGCCCACAGGCGAACAGCGTTCTTTGATCATCTTGGGAGACGAACCTGTGGGGCAAATATAAAAATAGCGACAGAGTTTTTTCTCGTCGCTGATTTTGGTTTTTAACATTAAACGCTTTCTTATCCATATCCGTCTCCCATTGGTAACTACATTCTACGCTTCAACTGGCATTTTGTCAAGAAAATATTTCGCAAATCTTTTTCCGTCCATTCTCACATCTTCTTCTTTGATGTTGTGTTTTTTTTAATAATCAAATCAATAGTTCCATTTTAGTTCTCCTTTATTTTTTCTATCTTTGTTTTCCAGGTTGCGACTTCCTGCGATTCATGGGCTTTTAGTTTCATTACTCCTGCTTTGCCGCTTATACTAAAGTTTCCACATATCGCTGCGGGGATCTCCTTGAACCGCTCCTTTACCTCTTTGTCAAGGGCATCATATTCGCTTTTTAACTCCACTAATTCATCTCTGCGAGTAAGTTTCTTCTCAAGTTCGGAGTCCTCAATAACCGCCATTTCGCCAAACTCAAGCGGTGGATTGCAAACCTTACCAAAAAATGGACACCTTTTGCACTCAACGGGGTTGTTTTTAAGGTAATCCGGCGCCTCGTTTTTCTTAAAGGCCTCATTGACTAACTCCGCCTTTTTAAGCAGGCCCTCTGCGTATTCATAGTCAAGATTAACCTCTATTACTCTAACCTGCTTGGCCTGTTTGCGCTTGAGTATCCATAATCCCTTATCATAATTAAATAATAAAAGATACAGCATCATCTGGCCTTTCCATTTTTTGTAATACCCTTCGTCAAAATCATCGGCTATATGTAATTTTTGCCACGCAAATTCAGATACAGTTTTAATTTCAATGAGATACTTATTGCCATTGTAATCAAGCGTGCCGTCTATACTGCCGGATATTCCGTATTTATCCCAAGTTTCATTTGCCCCTGCTTTTTTTATTTCATATCCGAGTTCGCTTAAAAGTCGCCTGACTGCAGGTTCTTGTTCATTTCCTTCTTGAAATATAGCTACCAAATCAGTCGTCAATTCCTCTGCAAGTTCGCCTACTGTAAGATAATAAAACAGACGGCGATTACAAATATCATCAATACCTGACGCTCTGATAGATTTCCAGCGCGAACGGTGTATCTTGTCTTGTAGCCAGTTTTCCTGCGCTTGCTCTATGGCAAGTTTTACGCTGTTATTTTTCATCTGTAACCTCATCTTCCACTACGACAGAAACTTCTTTTGCCATAAATTGAGTTCTACCTTGATATTCGCTCACTACAACCTCATTGCAGAATATCTCTTGACCGATTTTAAGGTTTTCTATGCAACTACCCCAAGCGGAAATCTTTATCTTGCCGTTTTTATCTATAAGGGTATAATCGGTTACAGGTGTTGGGCCGTTTTTGGTCTTGACTTCGCGTTGTTTTGCGTCCTCACAAATACCTCTGATACTTATCTTGCTGCCGACTTTAACCGTAATGGCCGAACTTGGGGTATATACTTTTGTCTCTGCGCCTTGAGAACCTTGTTTGAATGTTATCGTTGCGCCTGCTTGACTACGATTAAATCCAAGTTCCGCTAAATCCGACCATGATAAACCCTTGATACCAAGCAACTCCGATACTCCTCTTGATATGGCGTTTTCTCTGGCCTTCTTTTTAGCATCCCCAAGCAAAAGCCTGGCCGCCATAACATCTGAACCTGTCTGGTTAAGATATTTTCCAAATCTTCCGCCTTTGCCATCTCTGCCAGTAAAAAATACATCCGATGTTGAGCAATCCCCTATTGCTACGGTTGTCGCTCCCATAAATTCCATAGGAATTGAACAGTCAATAAAGTAATGAGGCGTCATAGTTTCAATTACAAACCTTGCCTCTCCGACCTTAAAACCTCTGACTACCGCCATAATCCTTGCCGCGCCCTCGCCTTCAAGATAGGGTTTTCCTTCAAAATTCTGAAAATCGTGCGGCTTCAATGCTTTAAGACCAGTCATTAAAAGCCTACTACGTAAAACTATCTGTTTGTCAGCTGTTTCAACAAACTGTTCGCTTAACATAGAGCCATTTGTATCAACTATCGGAGCGGGTATTATCTCTGTTTTTTCTTCTATTGGCAATTTTTTATCTTCGTTCATCTCTTCTTCTCCTTGTTAAAATATGTTTGATTTT
>CAYNBK010000081.1:0-4230 GCA_964395485.1 uncultured Pseudomonadales bacterium | reverse complement strand
TCAGTTTTTAATTTTTAAATTATACCTTATCTTCCGCTAGCGCCAAAGCCCTTATAAACCATAATTCTTTTTAGCACATTAAAAAACAGCGGTGCCGCGGTTTCCGAACCCCAAATAGAAGAACTTGGTTCAGTCAGAATGGTAAGGATGATAAACTGAGGGTCATCTGCCGGAGCAAAACCGATAAAACTGGCGATAGTCTTGTCTTTGTCATAATGCCCGGCGATAGGAATTTGAGAAGTACCGGTCTTTCCGGCTACTTTTATCCCCTGGGGCTTTATCCATTTAGACTCACCCTCCTCTATTGCTTTTACCATCATTTCTTTAATCGTGGTACACGTATCCCAAGACAACACTCTCTTTTCATCTGTATTTTGATAAGTCAGCAAAAGGTGGGGATTCGGCAGAATACCGCCATTGGCAATAGCCGCTACCGCCCGGAGCATTTGGATCGGAGTAACGGCAATACCCTGCCCAAAAGACGCAGTAGCCAAATCAACATATGACCATTCCCGGCGCAGGGGTGCAGATATTTCCTCCTGTAAATCCAAGCCCGTTTTCTGGCCAAAGCCAAAACTATTAAGGTATTTTACAAAGTCTCCGTCTTTTATTTTTTGCGAGACAAAAACCATTCCGACATTGTCCGAATGTACGATCACATCTGTCATAGTTGAGTCAGGAAAATACTTGTTGTTCCAAGTGTTAATAGTATATTTATCAAGCTGGTATGGGCCTTCACAAATATCGCATTTTGTATCCGCCTTTACTGCACCCGTATCTATTCCTGCCGACATTGTCAGCACCTTAAAGGTAGATCCGGGTTCATAAGTATCGGCAACTGCCGGATTTTTAAAATCTCCACTGCTGTACTCCCAATAATGATCCGGTTCATAGCCAGGCTGAGAAGCCATAGCCAATATTTCTCCGTTTTTAGGATTCATAACCAAAACAGTTCCGGATTTGGCCCCATATGTTTTTAAAGCTTTTTTCAATTCGTTTTCGCTTAAAAATTGGATTGAGCGGTCTATGGTCAGTTTTAAATCCATCCCGTCCTTTTTTTCGGCCACCAAATTTAGTCCGGTCAAAATAGGTTGAAAAAAGGCATCTTTTTCTCTTTTATAAAAACCGCTTTTACCTTTTAAAAGATTGTTGTAATATCCTTCCAAACCAAAATAGCCGGTATCGGCCCCCTCTTCATCTTTGCCCACAAAGCCCAACAAGTAGGCCGCCATTGATGCCTCAGGGTAATAACGGATGCTTTCTCTGGAAAAACCCAACCCGGGAATATCAAGCTCTTCGATTTTTTGTTTTTGCTCTACGTCCAGGCGGTGCACCAGTTCACGATACACAAAACGATCTTGTCTTAAAAGATCGTATTTGTCTTTTTCCGCCTGGATTATCTCTTTTTTGTCGGCTTCTTCTGTCGCTTCTTTTAGTTTAGACCCGGCTGTCAGCTCGGCCAATTTATCCAACTTCTTGCTGTCGCTTTCAAAAACCTGCTCCGGGTTTTCCTGCTGCCAATACAACAAATAAGCGTCATTATTCAATACCAGGGGAAAACCGTCCGCAGAAAAAATCTGCCCGCGCTTGGCATAGAGAGTAGTTTCCATTCTATATTGCCGACTGGCTAAACCAACCAAGCTGTCGGCTTTTATTATTTGCCAATAAAACAGACGGGCCGCCAGCACAAAAAATAGTAACAAAAACAAAAATTTTAATTTGCTTATTCTGCTTAAATTTTGCATCGCTTACCAATTATAAGCAAAGGAACTGCCTGAAGAAAGTACCAGCGTTTGCATATTTTTGACAAAACCATTTTTGCCGGCATAGGCTTCCAGATTTGTCAACTCTGTTTTGCTGGACATCAAAAAAGTATACTTGTCATTTTTTATTTCTTCTTCCGCCAGAGCTTGTTCCAAAAAAGCAGATTTACTGCCATAGCCGGCCAGCTGACAACTAAAAAGGACCTGAAAAGCAGTCAGGAAGACAAGCAAGACCAAACAAATTATACCAATAGTTTTTTTGTTCATATTTTTTCTATTGCCCTTATTACGGCGCTTCGGGCCGAAGGATTGTTTTTTTGCTCCTCAAAACTCGGCTTAAAAGGCTTCCCTGCCTTAAGCGCCAAATTTTTATTTTTTAAATCTTTGATAAATTTGTATACCAGCTGATCTTCCAGCGGCTGAAAACTAATGACTACCAAACGCCCTTTTGCTTTTAGCAGTTTAAATGCCGCTTTCAAACCAGACTCCAAGTTATCCATTTCAAAGTTTACTGCCATTCTTATTGCTTGAAAGCTTTTAGTAGCCGGATGTATTTTCCCTCGTTTCTTACCCATGACCCGGCTTATGATTTCTGCCAACTGAGTAGTGTTGTCTATCTTTAAATTTTCTCTGACGCTCACTATAGCTCCGGCTATCTGTCTGGCTTTTTTTTCTTCGCCATAAGTCATCAAAATATAAGTCAGGTCTCCATAGCTCAGTTTCTGCACCAAGTCAAAGGCGCTTACCGGCAGGGTCCGGTCCATCCGCATATCAAGCGGCCCCTTATCGTTAAAAGAAAAACCCCGCTCTGGTGTTTTCAGCTGGTGTAAAGACACGCCCAAATCAAACAAAACTCCGGCCGGTTTTTCCGGCAGCTGGTACAATTTATCAAGGTTCGCAAAATTTCCTTTTTTTAATATAAAACAGTCTTTTTCTTTCTTTCCCAAATCCAGACAACACCTTGACAAGCGGTTTTGGCTAAAGTCCAGGGCGTCCTGGTCCCAATCCAGCCCCCAAACGAAAGCGCCCAGCTTGATGATTTCTTCGCTGTGCCCTCCTCCGCCCAAAGTAGCATCGATGTATATCCGGCCTTTTTTTACTTGTAAAAGATCGCATGCCTCACCAGCCAGCACTGTTTTGTGGTATAAGCTCACTTGCCCCCCGTTTCTTCCAGCTTCTGCGAAATTCGGCTGATATTGTCTTTAAGGTACTTCACCTGTATCTGCCATTTTTCTGCCGCCCACAGCTCTACCCTATTTCCCATGCCGACAAAAATTACTTTTTTCCCCAGATTGGCGTATTCGCGCAGCTGCAGGGGCAAAACAAACCTACCCTGACTGTCCAAATCCAGTTCATAGGCATTTCCCAGCAGGAAACGGTCAGTCTCTCTGGCTGGCTGGGAAATAAACGGCCGGTTTACAATATCTGCCGTCAGCTTTTCCCAGCTTTTTTGATCAACAATTAAAAGTGCTCCTTCATAGCCCATGGTAACTATTATTTTCCTGCTCCAATTTTGCCTGAATTTAACCGGTAAAGCGGTCCTTCCCTTTATTTGATCCAGCTTGGCTTCAAAATTTCCTATAAGCATTTGTATCCTGTTCTCACCATTTATCACCACTTGTCACCACTAACAACTATTTTTATCTAGTTTGAATACTTTGTCAAGCAGGAAACGACTCTTCTCAGAAAGTGTGCTTTGTTTTCTCTTTTGTCATTCCGATCTGCCTTGGGCAGAGATGAATCTAGCGAGGAAACGAGCGCAATAGATCAATATTTACGCTGGCGCTAGATCCTTCATCCCGAATAAGTCGGGATTCAGAATGACATACTTACGGTTAAGGCATATATGGAGGAAACTAACATTAACATACCAATACTTTCCAGAGTTTATACGTCATTCCGGCTTGCCTGCCCGCCTTTGGAGGGACCAGAATCCGCCCTATCTGTCATTCCGGCCTGCCTGCCGGCAGGTAGGCTTGCCCGGAATCTGTTTGACTGACTAGGTTAAACCAGGTTCTGGCAGTCCGCCAGATGGCGGATTAGTAGAATAGTCACTGGAAGGAAAACCACAAATGCGAAGCTCAAATATTTGTGGAACGTCGCAAAGAAGTTTAAAAAATGTAACTACTCAGTACCATGCCCGCTTACCCTATGCACCATCGATGGACAAAGAAGTAAATAAAGAGCTTTCTTATAAAATTCCATTTCGTCCGAGCATCACGGTCTCAAACCTTACAAAAACCAATAGCTGATTACTTTGAGTGTATCGTGATTGAAGCTAAACAAACAAAATAAGAAGGAAATATATTAAACCACTAATAGAATTAAGCCATTTGAATTGATGTTAACGAATTCGGGGGGTATTGGTACCTGTCAATTGGTGAAATATCTATAACCGGGGCTACAACTTTCTTTGTAGATACCCACGGCTAAAGCCGTGGCACTTTAACCTTTTTTCAAACCCAGC
>CAYNBK010000080.1:0-4266 GCA_964395485.1 uncultured Pseudomonadales bacterium | reverse complement strand
TATATAATGTTTCTGTCATATTTTTTATCTTTTTATTTTATTGGGATCCGTTTTTTGATGAATCCGTTGTGTCTTTAGAAGGAATTGAACCTTCATCTGAGGTTTAGAAAACCCCTGCTCTGTCCGTTGAGCTATAAAGACTTTTTGATAACAAAAAAGCCCCGCCTACATTCTATGCTGTATGCATAAAATGAAGACGGGGCCCTTTAATAAAGTGCCGTGGTACCACTCCAATTCATCTGATCATCACTGATCAAATCTTAGCAACCTTCTCTATCCTTTGATGGCTTCGGTAAAATCACCGCCAGCAAGCTCGGGATGACAAAGGTTTTAAGCTATAACGGGCTCAACCCGTCCTCGATTTTGCGAGGCTTCTATGGGATCGCGACTCCCATTAACGAATTTGATTAACTTTTCAAACTAATATATTAGTATATCACATGTGTCAAGTTTTATATCTTCTTGTAGTTTCATGTTGACAATAATACTTTTTTTTGTTTAAATAGGTATTATCTCGCCCCCGACCTACGGTTGGGGGACATTTTTTATTTACGGAATTTTCTATCCAGTTTTGGCAGTTCAACCTTAAAAATACCTCTTTTCATATCCCAAATTTCCCTGCCTAAATGGTATTTTACATATACCACAATCACCTGTTTGTTTCTTTTTATCAGCCTCTCGTATAAAGCAGCAAAATCGCCGTCTCCTGAAAAAAAGATAAAAGAGTCAAACTTATCCAGCATTTCATAACAATCCAGCCCTATTTCCAAATCAAAGTCGCATTTTCGTATCCAAACAGGTTTTTTTGTATCTTTGTCATAAATTTTTATCTGTTTGACGGGCTTAGTAACCAGATAATAGCCAATTTTTTTTACTTCATTTAGCAAGTCTTTTGAACCCGGCCAGCTTAAATCAGTACCATAATAAAACCTAATATCTTTAATCTCCTTGTAAGTTTTTAAATAATCCCAAAGTTTTTCCGGATCAACTTGTTTTTTTAACTTGTCTTTCCAGTAATAAACATTGGCCCAGTCAATAAATACGGCAGTTTTGCCTTTTAGCTTGAGCTGAAAGTGCTTATTATGGCTGGTTTTGTTTTGTTTCATGTTGACAAGGTTGTTTTTGTCTGGCAAAATGTACTTATCACGATGAGAGGACTACCAAAGGCGGACCTTGCTCCCCGCGGGAATGCCTCTCTTTTTTATTATTTTTATTTCTATTGACAACAACATCGGGCTTTGATATATTGTTATTAATCACGATAAGAGGAGGTTTGCAAGGGCTGGTCCTTGTTTAACTGCCTCTTTTTTTTTGCTTTTTGTACTCCAGTTTTTTTCTCAAGTTGTTCATAAAATCAAGTTTGTTGGAAGCAAATGGTTTGAGCAGTTTGGAGTATTTTTTTACATTGGGTGCCAGCAGTTTGAGCAATTTGCCCTGATTGTTGAGATAATCGACCAGACAATAAAAATCACCATCGCCTGATACAATAATTGCTTTGTCATAGTTTTTGTATTGAATCATGGCATGCAGTACCAACTCTGCGTCAACATTACCCTTAACATTTCCGTCTGGTTTTTGTAAAGTAGGCTTGAAGACTAAAATATAACCAAAGCCTTGCAAAATATTATACAGACTTTGATATTTTGGAATATAACCAATAAAAAGAAAGGCTTTACTAACCTTATATTTATCTTGTAAATAAACGTAAAAACGTTTAAAATCCAACTTCCACCCTTGTGACCTAACACCCAAGTTAACGTTCTGGCTGTCAATAAAGGCATAGACAACCGGCTTTTTGGCGGACGAAGGCTGATGGGATGGTTTTTTTTTCATACTACATAGTTTAGCAGAAAAAGGACAGTTTTTCCCTAGGAAGATGAAGGCATACAGACAAAGTCAAGAAAGTTGTTTTTGTTGATCAGGCTTAGTTGGGCCGGAGAATAAGCTTTGATAAAGGCCGGTTGTTTTTTTAGTTTGCTGCTTTTCCATTTGAATTCAAAAGCATCAAGTTTGCCTCCTATTTCCTCAACCAAATCAATCTCTTTTTGCTCGTAGGTCCGCCAAAAATAATAGTTTTTTCTTGCTCCGGTATATATATCTTTTTTTATTCTTTCTAAGACTAAGAAGTTTTCCCACATTTGACCAAGGTCATTCCTAATATCATAAGTGTTAAAGTTTTTGATGATGGCGTTGCGTATACCCAAATCATAAAAATAGATTTTTCTTGATTTTGAAATCTCGGTCGGCATATTTCTGCTTAAGGCAGGCAGACGAAAAACAACAAAACTTTTTTCCAGTAAGTCGAGATAGCGCATTACTGTTTTTTGATCTAAACCGGTTAAGATGGCTAATTCCGGAAAAGAAACTTCATTGCCTACCTGCAAAGCCAAAGCAGAAAGAAGTTTTCTTAACTGATCGGGATTTCTAACATCCTGATACTCCAAAGCGTCTTGGTATAAATAATCGGTTGCCAGCTCAAGCAAGTAATCCTCTTTGTCTTTATCCTGACTAAGATTAAAAACTGCCGGATAAGAACCAAACCTCATAACATCGTCTAAATAAGATTCAGTAGCTATGCTTTTTTTTTGTTCTAACTCATAAAGCTCAAGAAAACTAATGGGAAAAAGCGGAAAAGTTTTTTTTCTGCCGGTCAAAGGTTCACGAACCTCATTGGCCAATTCCAAACTGGAAGAACCGCTAACCAAAACTTTTTTGTCCGGCATTTCATCAACGATCATTTTAAGAGTTAAGCCGATATTTTTAATTCTCTGGGCTTCATCAAAAACTAACAGTTCTGCATCCTTTAATAATTTTTTTAGTGAAGATAGGCTGATGTTGGTAAATTTGGCTTTTACATCCGGGTCATCACAGTTATAAAAATCCACTCGTGACATAGTCTGGCTGACAATATCTTTGATTAGAGTAGTTTTGCCTACCCGGCGCGCACCTAAAATCATCACAATTTGACCCGGTAATAAGCCTTTTTTGATCTGGTTTTTTATTAATCTGGCAATAATCATAATTAATTGTAATACTATACTATTCCACTAATTTTGTCAAATTGGAGGAATATGTTCCGCTAATTTGCCCAAAATGGAGGAAAATATATGTTTTTTTTGAATTTAGTTAATCACCCACCAGTTGATTTTGAGATCTTCTACCTGGGCCTGGTGAAGCGTAATAATGAAGTGGTTCTGGTCCAGTTTGTGACCGGCAACAATAGTCAGCGGTTGGTCGGGCGTAACAAAAATCAAAGAATCGTCAGTCAGAGCAGTGCTTGCTATCTCCAGACTGGACTGGCCGGCCGGAATAACAACCTGCCCGACTGAGGCAGAGGCCGGATCAGAAGTGTCGACCGCGTATTTCCCCGCCCTGATGGTGCCAACAGTGGCAATATCTCCTTCCGGTGTCATCACTATGCTTCCGTCAAATATGTCCAGGTTTCCTAGACCCAGTTCCTGCAGTTTGAGATCTCCGGAAAGGGTATAGATAGAGGCTGAGCTATCCCCCTCCATATTGAGGCCGTTGATAACTAAAAGCCCACTGTTAATGGAACCGGTAATGCCTAAGTTATTGACCAGAGTGTCTCCGGTGACAGTCAAAGTGTCTACGGTGAGACTGGTAAGCTGGGCTGAAGTGGTGGCTGAGTTTTCTGCTGTGGTGTTGGAATTGCCTATGATCAGATCAATCTGTTCCTGCAGAAGAGTCAATTTGTCTGACAGAGTGCTTATTCTGGTGTCAATGGTCCGGATATCTGCCAAAAGGGCGGAAACAGTGCTTGACTGGTCTTCCAGCATAGACAGCAGGTCAACCTCGCCTGATGACTCCCCCGAAGCGGGAACAAATGAACCCATCCCTGTATTTTGCATCAAGTCTGATACCAGTTGTCCGTTCTCATCTATTCTGGTAGATAGGTCAAACATATAAAGGATATTTTCTTCCACTTTTTCCAAGAGTTTCATGTCCCGATCCTGTAGAGAAAGCCCCGCCCAGCCGGAGATATCAGCCATGTCGGGCAGGCCGGGCAGATGGCGGTTCACATCCACAAAATTTCTCAAATCCGCCAGGCTCAAAAGCTCGTAGTCAGGTTCAAACACATAGTCCGGCACAGTCAAAGTAGTGCCGTCGTCAATAAAACTGCCTCCGGTTACTCTGATATCTCCCCCGTTTACTTCCAGCTTGGAAGCTGGGCTCGTCGTCCCGATGCCGACGTTGCCCGATGAATCGATTCTCATTACCTCTGTCCCAGTAACCGTTGTGTTGTTT
>CAYNBK010000079.1:0-4318 GCA_964395485.1 uncultured Pseudomonadales bacterium | reverse complement strand
CAAAAGTATGAATTTTTTAATGAACAAAATGCACAAAAGGTATTGACAGCTTACCGTTTGATTAAAAAAAACCGATGAGGTGAATATAAATTGGGTTTGCTATAATATGCTATGCTTTCTTTTTGGCGGAAAATTCCCTTTTTCATATTTTTATTTTGGTTGTTTTTTACTTTTAGCGGCCGGGCGTTGGCGGATAATAATAAGTTTGGTATACATATACTGGAAGCAGCCGAGATAGGCAAGGCGTCAGAGCTGGTAAACTCCAAAGGCGGGGATTGGGGATATGTAACGATAGTGCTCCGCGATGACGACTTTGATAAAGGCAAATGGCAGACGTTTATGGATGAGTGCAGGCGGAAGCATGTAATCCCCATCGTGCGTATCGCCACCCATATGCTGGCAGACGGTATCTGGGTCAGGCCGGAGGAAAACGATCTGAAGAAATGGCCGGACTTTCTGAACTCACTCAACTGGCCGGTGAAGCGGGAGATAGTAACGATATTTAATGAACCAAACCATATACAGGAGTGGAATGGAGAGCTGAAGCCAGAAGAATATGCCCGGATTTTGTCCAAAAGCATTGATCTTTTTAAAGCCAAAAACCCGGACTTTTTTGTGTTGAATGCCGGTTTCGACCAGGCGGCCGGGAACGGGAAAACGACCATGGACGAAGTCCTTTACCTCAGGTGGATGCAGACGGAGGTACCTGGAGTTTTTAACAAACTGGACGGCTGGGCAAGCCACAGCTATCCCAACCATGGCTTTGTGGGAACGCCGGTCGACAGCGGCAAGGCCTCGATCCGCGGCTACCAGTGGGAACTGGCATATTTAAAGGATTTGGGTTTGAATAAGGAGTTGCCAATATACATCACCGAAACCGGCTGGCCCCACGCTGAAGGGTTGAACCCCTCCGGCGTTTTTTATAAAGAAGGACAGGTGGCCGATTTTATGGCACAGGCTTTTGATATTTGGGAAACGGATGACCGCGTGCAGGCAGTGACACCTTTTGTTTTAAACTTTCCAGAGGAGCCTTTTGACCATTTTTCCTGGCTGAAAAAAGACAGCTCCGAATATTTACAGCTGGATAAGGTGCTGGGAATGGAAAAGACGGCAGGGGAGGCAGAACAGGACGAGAGCTTTGAGATTGAGAAAATAGATCTGCAGGACCTGTTGCCGACCGACTATATATATAATGGGAAGGTGACGGTGAAAAATACCGGCCAGTGGATAATGGGGGAAAAGGAGTTTCTTATACCGTTTACAGCAGGCGGGGATATGAAGGTGAAAGTGGAGAAATTTAACAATGGAAAAATATTAGAGCCGGGGGGGACAGGAGAACTGGATTTTTCTATCGCTACCGGAAGCCAGTCGGCGGAGAAAAAAATAGAGATAAACGGCAAGGAATACAAACTATATGTTTTTAAGCCCTGGTCACTTAACGATAGAAAAGTTAATTTGTGGGAGCAGATTTGGGTGAGGGTGCGGCTGTGGTGGGAAGGAAAGGGTAGAGTTTAAGAAATTTAGATTAGATAAACAGTTAAATATATTTTTTGTTTGTTTATTAATTCGTCCGATTTAATCGGATTCAAACAGCAAGAAACGGCATAAAAACATATTTAACCCCCTAAACTAGCTTAGTAAGCTGAAATTAAAAATAGATGACAGATATATTTGAGGAAATACTGACAGGAGAACCGAAATACCGGATAAAACAGGTAAAAGAAGCGTTTTTCCAGGACTTGGTGGATGATTGGGATGAAGCCAGGTTTTTGCCGGTGGGGTTGAGGGAAAGGCTGGAAAAGTTGCTGCCGGTAAGGTTCGTTAACAGCCTGGGTGAAAAGGATTTTTCTCGCTTGCCTCACCTCGCAGGTGAGAAATACAACACCTACGAGGTGCATCCTGCTTATAAACACCAAGCTATCAAAGTCGATCTTTATAAGTCAGCCGATGGACAGACGGAAAAAGCCTTATTTTATTTTGCTGATGCGCAGGTGGAGGCGGTATTGATGCGAAATAAGAAAGGCCGCAACACTGTCTGTGTATCTTCGCAATTTGGCTGTCCTTTGGCGTGTGTTTTTTGTGCCACAGGCAAACTTGGGTTTAAAAGAAATTTAACAACGTGGGAGATAATACTGCAGGTTTTGTATTTTGCTCGGTTGTTAAAACTTGAAGGCAAAAAAATCACCAACGTGGTGTTTATGGGGATGGGTGAACCTTTTTTAAACTATGAAAATGTGATGGGAGCGGTGCGCATCTTGAATGATAGAGACGGTTTTGCCCTGGGCGCGCGGAGATTGGCTATTTCAACCAGCGGCGTAGTGAAAGGGATAAAGCGCTTATCCGGAGAGAGGCTGGAAGTTAATTTGGCAATTTCTTTGCACGCGGCCGATGATATTTTGCGGAGCCGCTTAATGCCGGTAAACAAGAGCTACCCTTTGACTATGGTTTTGACGGCTGTGGATGAATATATTGCCAAAACCGGACGGAAGGTGATGTTTGAATATTTGATGATAAAAGGAATAAATGACCGGCCGGAGGATTGTGAGCTCTTGGCAAAGCTAATGGCCAAACGGTTGTATTTTGTTAACTTGATCGCCTATAACCCGACCGGCAGTTTTGAGGCATCTTCCCAGAAGACTATAGAAGTTTTTAAAAATAGACTGATAAGCCTTGGTGTGCAGGCAAACCAGCGCTACAGTTTTGGCCAGGATATAAAAGCCGCCTGCGGTCAGCTGGCGGGTAAGGTATAATTAAGCTCATGGAAAAAGTAAAAATAAGCAGGATGGAAAACAAAGATTTATTAACTGCGGCTAAACTGTTTTTGGTAGCCTTCGGGCCGGAGGGTTTGGGCGAAGAGTGGACGATTGCCAGCAGTAGGAAAAATATTGAGGACTTTTTTAATAGTAATTTTTGTTTTGCGGTCAAAGAGAGAGATGAATTGGTAGGAGTGATAATGGGACAAGCGCAATATTTTGAGAAAGGGGCAGAGCTTTTTATTGGACCTTTTGTCGTGCGAAAAGAACAAAGAGGAAAGGGTTTAGGCAGATTGCTTTTTGCCCGGGTGGAAAAAGAGGCCAGGAAAAAAGGACTGGTTGGAGTTAGACTAATGGCAAATCAGAAATTGCCTTCCTTTGCCTGGTATGGAAAAATGGGAATAAAACCGAGTGGGTGGGAAGAAATGCATAAATTATTTTAAATTTATATGGCAGTACTGATAAATTTTAAGACATGTGATAACGCTTTAGAATGTAATGGAGTAGCTGTTTGCCCTACCGGTTGTTTAACTTACGATGAAAATAAGCAATCTATCGTTATTGACAATAAAAAATGTATATCCTGCGGCAAATGTGTAACAGCCTGTATGGTAGGTGCAATACGACTTGCTAAAACAGAGCCAGAATTTAAAAAGATTCAAGAAAAGTAATTGATCTTTTTGTAGACAGATATGGCGCGGCTCCTATCCACCCTGCATTTTTAATTACTACAGAAAAATATAAATTGGAAGTGTTAAACTCGCTAAAACTAACTGCCTTGGAGTTATTTTCCGACGAAAGCATTAACTGCCTGATTTATTCCATCCCCATCAAAGAGCTTTTTACTGATTATCCGATGATTAAATATCGTAAAATGGATGTGGGGAATATGGCCGATTTTTTAAAAAATAATGGCATCAAGAAGTTACCGGCACTTCTTTTTTATAAAAATGGTAAAATGTTGGGGAAAATAGAGGGCTATTTTAGCAAGGAGCAAAGGAAAAAATTAGCTAAAAAGATACGGGATTTGCTTTCAGCGTTGGAAGCTTGACAAATTAGAGTAATTTGATACTATATAAAAAGATGAGTGATAAGGAGATGAATATTTAGAACAGTAAACCAGGAAAGTGTAAAAACACCCGCTTTCTTGGCGGGTTTTTATTTCTGGGACACTTGGCACTTTGACAAATTGCGTTAAATAACCTTTGAGTCCAATTTTTTGTATTTCAAGATTTTAGAAAGTGGTAGGAATTTAGTTTTTTTTAAAATTTTTAGTAAAAAATTTTCTTGAGAGTTTGATCCTGGCTCAGGATGAACGCTGGCGGTGTGCCTTAGGCATGCAAGTCGAATGGTCCGATTTTATCGGACCATGGCGAACGGGTGAGTAACGCGTAGGAATCTACCCTGAAGTGGGGAATAACCCCGCGAAAGCGGGGCTAATACCGCATGTTATCGTAAGATCAAAGGGCGTAACTGCCCGCTTTAGGAGGAGCCTGCGTCCTATCAGCTTGTTGGTGGGGTAATGGCCTACCAAGGCTACGACGGGTAGGGGGCGTGAGAGCGTG
>CAYNBK010000078.1:0-4330 GCA_964395485.1 uncultured Pseudomonadales bacterium | reverse complement strand
CGATTTCTTGTTTTACCTTGTTTACGGCATACAAGCGGTTAAAAGCAACAGTCAGGGGATTTGCACAGGCAATATTAACGGTTTTTTGCACCTTGCTCACCGAAAGATACAAGGCCAGTGCCGCCGCCGCCGCATCTAAACTGGGGTTTTGTGGCAAGAGAATAAGTACTGTTTTGGCCTTGGCCAAATCATTTCCTGCCGCTATGTAGTCTTCTGCTCTTGCCTGACTAGGTCCTAAATTTCCGTTTACCATATAATGTTTATTTTGATAAATTATAGGATATTATAACATCGCCGATCAAAAAGTCAACGTCTGGCCTAAATACCAAACCCAGCTCGCTTCCGGTACTGGCTTTTTCAACCAATTGTCTTTCTTTTTGCATTGAGCGCATGCGCAGCTTTTCAGCTATCGTCTTTTCACCTCGCTTGATTTTATAAAAACTATTTTTAATAAATTCTCCGCTTTTCACCTTACAGCCGGCAACATGCTGCTTTTTTATACTAAACTCTGCGATTATTTCTCCTTTGCCCAGCTCTACCTCATTTATACTTGGTTCCAAAAAAATTAAAACTCTTTTTTCTAAATCTTCAAACAACTTATAAATAATTTCATAATGCCTTATTCCTACACCATCCAAACCCGCCGTATTCTGAATATTTTTGTCGTCCTTCAAGTTAAAGGCGATAATTTGCGCCCCCGAAGACTGAGCCAGTAAAATATCAGATTCGTTTATTTCTCCTACTTCGCCATATACCAATTCAATTTCCGTAGGCAAATTGTTTTTTATTGCTTCCAAAGTTCCCTGAGTATCAGCTTTAAGCAATATTTTTATTTTCTTTTCTTCAAGAACCGCTCCATTTTCTTTCTCTTGCTCCACTTCTTTTTTTATTATTCTTTTATAAGGCCGTTTATACTCTTTTTCTTCTTTTTCTTCTTTTTTGTTTCTGTCTCTTTCCTCCACAATTGAACCCACCTCAACTATATCTTTAAAACCCAATATTCTTCCCGGATCACCGGGTTTAATCATCTTAATCGGCTTGCCCAGGTCTGATAAAATTGTTTTCACTTTGCCGCTCACTTTACCTGCTATTATTTCCTGGCCTACTTTGAGGGTGCCTTTTTTTACGATCACCGTGGCGCTTGGCCCTATACGCTGATCCATTGAAGATTCAATCACTATTGCCTCCAAGGGATCATCGGGAAGGTATTTCAACTCATCCATCTGCAAAATTAAATTAATCATTTCTAAAAGCTCATCAATCCCTTTCTTAGAACGGGCAGACACCTCCACACACACAACTTGTCCGCCATAACCCTCCACCAAAACATCATTTTCTGCCAACTGCGCTTTTACCATGTTTGGATCTGCATCCGGCAAATCCATCTTATTTATGGCCACCATAAAAGGAACTTTGGCTAATTTTATATGAGCGAGGGATTCTTTAGTCTGAGGTTTTACACCGTCATTAGCGGCAACAACCAAAACTACTAAATCGGTTAATTCTGCCCCCCTGGCCCGCATCTTGGCAAAAGCAGCATGGCCGGGTGTATCGATAAAAGTGATTTTTTGGCCCTTATGTTCTATTTGGTAAGCCCCTGTATGCTGAGTGATTCCGCCGTGTTCCTGACTAGTTAGTTTTGAATGCCTGATAACATCGAGTAAAGAAGTTTTTCCATGATCTACATGGCCCATAATAGTTACTACTGGTGGCTTCGAAATCTTTTGGCTGAACATAAACTTCCCCTAAAATTCTATTTTTTCCCGTCATCCTTTTTCTTGGCTTTTTGGCCTTTTTTACTAGCTTTTTTGACTGTTTTAACTGTTTTTTTACTCTTGGCTTTTTGGCCGCTTTTTGATTTGCTTGTTTTTTTTAACGCCGGCTTGTCTTTTTTGACAATTTTTTTTCCGGGCTTTTCTGGCTTTTTTATTGCCTTTACTTCTTCTGCCCTCTCTTTGGCGCTATGCTTTTTGCCGCCTGGGCCGATTATGTCTATTTTGTACCCCGTCAATTTACTGGCCAGCCGTACATTCTGCCCATCCCTTCCTATGGCTAAAGAAAGCTGTTCTTCCGGCACAGTTACCATCGCCGTTTTCTTTTTTATATTCAATTTAATGTTTAGTTTTTCTGCCGGAGCCAAAGCAGACGCAATCAATTTTAAGCTGTCGTCCGCATACTGAATCACGTCAATTTTTTCATTATTAAGCTCTTCTATAACTGACTGCACCCTGACTCCTTTTTGACCTACGCAAGAACCGACCGGATCCACCCCGCTCTGAGTAGACACAACCGCAACTTTTGTCCTGGCCCCGGCTTCTCTGGCTATAGCTTTTATTTCAACTGCTCCGGAGTTTACTTCCGGCACTTCTCGCTTAAACAAAGCTTTAACCAAATTAGGCGTTGAACGGGATAAAATTATCTGCTTGCCTTTCAGTGTTTCCCTAATATCAACAATGTAAAAACTTAAGCGTTTGTTTAAACTATAATTCTCGTTTTTAACTTGCTCCTGAGGCGGCACCATGCCTTGCCCGCGGCCGATGTCACAAATTATATTTTTACCGTCAAATCTAAGTACCATCCCTGACACCAAAGTACCTACTCTGTCTTTGTAAATATTGAGAATTGCTTCTTTTTCCGCTTCCCTTATTTTTTGTAAAATTACTTGTTTGGCCGTCTGGGCAGCAATCCGACCAAAACCAGGCGGAGTAATATCTTTTTTTTCATCCGGCTTTTCTTCTTTGTGTGAAAAAATCTGGGCCGCGCCGGTTTTATTATCTATTTTTACTTCATAAATGTCGTCTTCATTTAAGCCAAAATCCTTGCGGTAGGCAGCCAAAATAGCTGCCTTGATCGTTTCAATTACCGACTCGGGCGTTATCCCCCGTTCAGTACAAATTTGGTTTAAAGCAGCAGCAAATTCTGTACGCGCTGTCAAAAAATTTCCTTGTGCCATATTTTTAAAAAAAATGGTGGGAAGCCCCACCTTTTACCGCATTCCAAACTGATTAATATCCTAATTATCTATAATATCCAAAAAGAGAGAGAAAGTCAATGTGGATAAAAACCTTAGCAAGCGATGTAAAGTAACATCTCAGTTTTTCCAAAATCTAAAAATTTAAGTCCTTGTCATTCCGATCTGCCTTGGGCAGAGAGGAATCTAGTCCCGACTAAATCGGGACGTAAAGATATTTTTACGCTTTACTAGATTCTTCATCCCGAATAAATCTGGATTCAGAATGACTGTTGTAACTTATTGTCTTAAGAAAATTGAGAATTTGCAAAAATGGAAAGTTGAGAAGTTGCTTTGCATAACCTTAGTAAGTAAGGCGTTCTACTTTAAAGTCTGTTCAAATTCCTGCAAAATTTGTTTTTGTTCGCGGCTAAGATGCGTTGGTACATCCAGCAAAATACGCACATAAAGATCTCCGTATCCCCTGCTTCTAAGATGAGGCACACCTTTCCCCCGCAAGCGGAACAAGCTCATCGGCTGGGTACCGGGCCTTATTTTTAGTTTTAGTGTCTTTACCAGTGTCGGTACCTCCACTTCACCGCCAAGGCAAGCCATAGAAAAACTTATCTTTTTGTCAATAAAAAGGTCGTCGCCCTCCCGTTTAAACAAATCTGAAGGTTCAACCCGGATAGATACATAAAAATCAGAAAACCTTATTCTTGAACCTTCATTTACTCCGGGTGGAATTTTTATTTTATATTCTTTACCTTTATGAATAATCCTTTTTTCTACCCCATCGACCGACTCATTAAAACTCAGTTTAATACTGTATCTTGTCAGTTGCTGGCGGCGAAAAGGCGAACTGCCGCCAAAAAAAGCTTCAAATATTTCAAACGGATCGGAAAAACCGCCAAAATCTTCGCCTGATCCCCCTCTAGTACTATAAGTATAAGTAAAAGGGCCGCCGCCCCAGCCAGAGGCTGGTCCGCCTCTGGCGGAAAAACCGCCTGCCTGGTCAAAAGCACCATGTCCAAACTGGTCATATGCTTGCCTTTTGTCCGGGGTGGACAAAATTTCATAGGCTTCGTTTATTTCTTTAAACTTATCGGCCGCTTCAGCTGATTTATTCCTGTCGGGATGCCATTTCAAAGCCTGCTGGCGATAAGCCCGCTTTATTTCTTCCTGAGTGGCTTTTTTATCCACTCCCAAAACAGTATAGTAATCTCTTTTTGTTGCCATAATAAAAACAGGTAGATAGGTTTAAGATTTATAGGTTATAGTATGCTATGTTGATTAAAAATCTGCAAACCTATATCCCTTTATACCCTATCTACCTATCTACCTATCTACCTATCTACCTATCTACCTATCTACCTATCT
>CAYNBK010000077.1:0-4384 GCA_964395485.1 uncultured Pseudomonadales bacterium | reverse complement strand
CGAAAATCAAATTATTTTCAAAAAGTGGTAAATTTGATTTGCGCTTACTATACTATCCTTTGGCAAGAGAGGTGGACCATGCTTTGGCGGGGGATAAAGCAATTCACTTATGGTATGGTAAAAATACTGCTATTTTTTATGACTACAGAGATGGTTATAATATGCTAGGTGATAAAGTGGAGATGAATGCCAGCAGTATTTATAATGTTTATGAGGCAGAAAAAAATGTCAGATAAGCAGTTAGATTTAAAAGATATAAAAAAACGCTCATTGGCAGGGATAGTTACTTTGTCCGGCCGGACATTTTTGATGCAAATAGTGGCGCTAGGCGCGACATTTTTGCTGACGATTTATTTAGATCCGGCTCAGTATGGGGTATTTTTTATTGTTTCGGCGGCAGTAAACTTCTTAACTTACTTTTCTGATATAGGTTTGGCGGCCGCACTTATCCAAAAAAAAGAAAAAATAGAAAAGGATGACTTGGCCAGTACTTTTAGCATACAGCAGATATTGGTAGTAAGCTTGGTGTTAATAAGTTTCCTTATATCTAGAAAAATTGCTGGTTTTTACGGGTTGGATAACACCGGTTTGTGGCTGTTGAGGGCGTTGATAATATCTTTTTTTATTTCTTCACTTAAAACTATTCCTTCCATACTTTTGGAAAGGGAGCTGCAATTTAATAAACTGGTTATACCCCAAATTGTGGAAACAATTTTGTTTTATTTGGTGGCAGTGGTCTTGGCTGCCAGGGGATACGGGGTGGCTAGTTTTACCTGGGCAGTATTGGTGCGGGGGATTTCCGGCCTTATTGTCATGTATAGCCTGATGCCCTGGAAGCCAAGTTTTGGGATAAATAAAAAGTCAGCCAAACATTTATTGTCTTATGGTTTGCCTTTTCAGACAAATAGCTTTCTGGCACTTTTAAAAGATGATTTGCTGACTGCTTTTTTGGGGAAAATACTGCCCCTTGCCGAAGTTGGTTTTATCGGCTGGGCGCAAAAATGGGCTTTTTTCCCTTTACGTTTTTTTATGGATGCGGTAAACAAAGTGAGCTTTCCGGCATATTCTAGACTTCAGCATAAAAAAGAAATGCTTGTTAAGGCAATTGAAAAGTCAATTTATGGTATAGGATTGACGGTTTTTCCAACATTGATTGGTCTTGCCATTTTGGCGCCTTTTTTCGTACGTCTTTTCCCGAAATATTTAAAATGGGAGCCGGCACTGATTGCTCTAACATTTTTTTGTATAAACGGTATTTTTTCCAGCATCTCAACAACGATCACCAATGCTTTAAACGCTTTGGGAAAAATAAAAATAAGTTTAAGATTGATGGTAATTTGGACAATTTTAACCTGGGTATTGACGATAACTTTGATTAAGGTGTTTTCCTACAATGGAGTGGCAATAGCCTCGGCACTAGTAACTATGACAGTATTTTTACCGGTATACTATATAAAAAGAGAAGTAGATGTAAAAGTTTTGCCGCATGTTTATAAACCGCTGCTGGCTACTTTAATAATGGGGATAGTGGTAAAACTTTTGGCTAATTTACTGGTGACTAGTTTAGTAAAAATGCTATTGCTAATACCGGTTGGAGTTTTAGTTTATTTGGGAGCGATTTGGATTTTGGATGGTAAAAGAATTAAAATGGAAGTGGAGTTTGTGAGGAAGAATTTGGCAAAGTAGTCAGTAGATATTAGAAAAGTAAAGCGGGTAGTTAGCAGAGTGTAGGACGCACCTCGTTGGTGATATATTTTACACCTACGAGGCGAGCAAGCAAAATAGATTTAAGTTTTCGTCAAAATACATTTTTTGTTTGTTCAAAAAATGAAGCATAAAAGGATAAGTTTGTTCGCCAACATATATTTTTATTTGCAAATTAACTCGCCTTTGGCTCGAACGGCAAGTTGCGGCATAAAAATTCATGTTGGTTCACTGAGCAGGCAGTAAAAACAATTCAGCAATATAACAATATAACAATATAACAATATGAAAACAAAAATATCGGTTGCTATAGCGGTACATAATGAAGAAAAAAACCTTCCCAGAGTTTTGGCTTCGGTAAAAGATTGGGCGGATGAAGTAGTAGTGGCAGATGGGAACTCAAGCGATAGCAGTGTGGAAGTGGCTAAAAAACTAGGTGCCAAGGTAATAAAGGCCAAGCATGAGCCCATGTTTCATAAAAACAAACAAAAGGCGATAGATGCTTGTAAAAACGAATGGGTATTGCTCTTGGACGCCGATGAAGAAGTTTCAAAAGAACTTCGCCAAGAAGTTGGCGAAGTTCTTAATCATCAATCATCAATCATCAATCATCAAGCTAGTGGATATTGGGCGCCTAGAAAAAACATCATTTTTGGCAAATGGATGGAGCATACCGGTTGGTGGCCTGATTACCAGCTCAGGCTATTTAAAAAAGATGCGATTAAGTTTCCCTGTAAATCCGTACATGAAGATCCAGTATTGAGCGGAGAGTCAGCAAAACTCGAAAACCCCCTGCTTCATTATCATTATCAGTCTATTTCTCAATTTGTGGAAAGGATGAATCGCTATACAGACAGTGATGCAAGATTATTACATGAGAAAGGTGAAAAAATCAAATGGTCAGATGCTATAGTCTGGTCGGCAGATGAGTTTATTAAGAGGTATTTGGTATGGGAGGGCTACAAAGATGGTTTGCATGGTTTGGTATTAAGTTTACTTCAGGCTTTAAGTAGAGTACTTGTTTTTGCAAAAATTTGGGAAAAAAATAAATTTAAAGAAGAGAATTCAGACATTATGGACAAGCAGGTTTTAAATTTAACTAAAAACAAGATAAAAGAATATAAGTGGTGGCAGAAGGAGAAGAAAATAAATAATTCAAAAAGTACTATGGGTAAGTATTTTCATAAAGTAACCAGAAAGATAATTAAGTAATATGAAAAAAATTATTACATTAAGTAAGAGTTTGAAACGCTGGGATTTGTTTGTGGCAGTGATTATTTTATTATTATCTTACTTTTATTTTTTTAGAAATTTAGGCGGAACTTCTTTAAATGCTTGGGATGAGGCTTGGTATGCCGGGATTGCTAAGGAGATGATTAATTCAAAAAACCCGATGCTTTTATATTTTAATAAAGTGCCTTTCTGGGATCATCCACCGGTAGGTATGGCTTTAATTGCTGTTTCTTATAAAATATTTGGTATATCTGAGCTTACTACTAGATTAGCTCCGGCGCTATCAGCGACTGGCTCTCTTTTTTTAGTTTATTTAATAGCAAAAAGATTTAATCGCTATGTAGGACTGGGGGCAGTTTTAATTTTAGCTTCATTTTCGTGGTTTTGGCTGCGAGCTAGACAGGCGGATTTAGATTTAATTTTGATATTTTTTTTATTGGCTTCTTATTATTTAAGTTTACTATGTAAAAAAGATAAACGCTTTTTAATACTTTTTTCAATTGTTACAGCTTTGATGTTACAGGTAAAGACTATTATTGGATTGTTTTTATTGCCTGTGCTTATGCTTAATTTAATTGAGAGTAAGGCTTTAAAAGATAAGAAGATTTTATTTATGTCAATTTTTATGTTTATTTTTTTGACTGTTTTTTGGTATGGTTATAATTTTTATCATTATGGTTTTGCTTTTATTCGTCAAAATATTTTTAATATCGGTTTACGGATGAGCGAAAAAAGCATACCTTTTTTGAAGAGTTTTAACCTAAGTAAAACTTCAGAGTATCTACAATATAGTTTATTAAAATGGTATAAGCCGGTTGTGATTTCTTTTTTTATTTCATACTTTTTCTTTACTAATAAGATATTGCGAAATTTACATTATTGGATTTACCCTTTTTTAATAGCCTTTTTGTTTGGACCTGAACCAGGTATATGGCATTTAATGCCAATTTACCCTCCGTTGGCAATTATTGCATCTTGTGTTTTATATAAAATTATTGCTTTTTTTGTAAAAATAATAAAAATAGATAATTTATTTAGGCCCTTATTTTTACTGACATTTATTAGTTTTTTATTTGTTTTAAATACTTATCATTTATATGATGATATTGTGCTTCGTAAGGGGGAGTCGAATGAGGCATTTTTATCTAAAATGGCTTCAAGATTAAATGGTACGCTTTTTATACAAGATGATTATTGGCCAGTAGCCGTATTTTATTCAGGCAGAAAGACAATTCGTATTGTGGAGCCTGATAAAAAATATTACTCAATAAAAGCGGTGTTTGAAAATTCTGAGCGACCTTTTCAGATTTTGGCAAAAAGAAATGATTTTAATGATATGGATAAATACAAAGTTATCGTACAAAAAGAGGATAGAGTGCTAGTGGGGGTAGAATAGATGATGTGTTATATTATTGGCAAAACAAATTTGTATTTTTTTTTGCCAATA
>CAYNBK010000076.1:0-4507 GCA_964395485.1 uncultured Pseudomonadales bacterium | reverse complement strand
GTCTGGAGGCCAGTAAACTAGTTCATTTATATCCCGGAGATTTACAGAATAAGCTAAAAAAGAACTTAGCTCAAAAATATCATATTTATCCAGGGCAAATAGTTTTGGGAAATGGTTTGGAGGGAATAATTCACCTTATAGTTAGAACACTAGTTAAAAAAGGCGAGACCCTGGCTTTACTTTCACCCACTTTTCCAGTGGCCCAGCTGGTTGCTAAAACATATGGTATAAAGGTAGTAAAAATACCAATTCAGATAAATGAAAAGCTTGTACCAAGTAAACTGTTATTGCTAATTAAGGCCAGCAAGGCATTGTATTTAGCATATCCCAACAATCCCACTGGTCAGTATGTAATAACATTATCAGGCTTAAAATATTTATTGGCACAATATCAGGGAATAGTTATACTTGATGAGTGTTATTTTGGTATTGGTAAGTTAACAGCTATTGATTTGCTAAAAAAACACCCGAATCTAATAATTCTTAGAAGTTTTTCCAAAGTATATGGGTTAGCTGGCCTTAGGGTAGGATTTGCCATTGCTAGTGTAAGCAATGCTAAAATATTACAAAAGTATTCAAAAGATATCGAAGAAGATCAGTTGAATGTTTTTTCTTGCTTACTTGCTAAAAACACTTTACCTTTTACTAGCCACCTAGAACAACAATATCTTATTTTCAAAAAAGACTTTGCTTCTTATTTAGAAAAAAAACTAAAGCTTAAGGTTTTTGATACCAAAACTAGCTTTGTTTTACTTAAATTGCCAAAAAAGGTAAATGCCAACAAGATCGTCAGAATTATAAATAGACAGTATGGTTATTTACTAAAAGACACCAGCGGCTATGATAATTTTGCTGATAATATCCTTATGTTTACTGTGCCGCCAAAGCAAGAGTGGCACAAATTTGTTTATAGCTTAAAACAGTCAATAAAATGTATGGGGGGAGGTGATAATTATGATTGAACAAGGTACTTATTTTATGGCTAGATACGCTATTAAAGGATTAAGCAAAGACCAGTTTGATATGAGCAAAAAAATAACAACTAACAGATTAATAAATTTACTTCAAAAAATTGATGCTAGTTTTGATGGAATTCCAAAAGATTTATCAATTGGTCCACCCAGAGGATAACAGGAAAAAATTTTTACTTTCTGCTATTATAATAGTAATTAAATACAAAAAAATAAACAAAAAAAAGTATTATTGTCAACATGAAACTACAAGAAGATCAGACCACTTTACCATACCAGCTTCAGCTGGCCATCTGGCAGGCATGGCAAGCTACGGCTGAAAAAGCCGGATGGAAGGAAGATTTGCTCAAGCCGAAGGATATTATTGTCAAACATCCGGACAACGAGCAGTTTGGCGACTATACCTGTAACGTGATCATGATTTTGGCGGGTAGGTTAAAGTCGTCAAGGTCGTTCCTTGGCGGGAGCCAAGGTGCGACCTTAAAAGCAAAAAAATTATCCCTAGTTTTAGCTGAACTCATTCTTCAGCATTTGACAAAAAATTTAAACATCAAACAATTATGCGATAAAGTTCAAGTTGATTCGCCGGGATATATTAATATATCAATCAAATCTGCCTACTTTATCACTCAACTGCAGGAACTGCTAAAGTGTGGTGACAAGTTTGGACAGTCAGATGGGCTTAAAAACAAAAAAATCATGGTTGAGTTTGCCCACCCCAACACCCACAAAGCCTTTCATATTGGACACTTGCGCAACATCACCACCGGAGAGTCAATTGTCCGGATTTTGCAAGCCAATGGCGCTAGCCTTATCCGAAGTAACTATCAGGGCGATGTTGGCATGCATATTGCCAAATGCCTGTGGGGCATCATGCAAATCAAAAATTTCCAGTCAGAGATAAAAAAACCAAGATCACTCAAACAAAAGGTCCGGTTTATTTCCGATGCCTATGTAGCCGGCACCCGCGCCTATGAAGATGATCCTTTGGCCAAACAGGAAATAAAAAACATCAACTACCTTGTTTATGCTTCAGCGCAAATGTATCAGCAAAAAGAACACAACATCAAGCCCGGCGCAACAGATTATCTGCAGTTTGTCGAGGGCAAAAAAAAGGCATTGAACACAGTTTATGATCTCTGGCTTTTGACGCGGCAGTGGAGCCTCGAGCAGTTTGAGCATGTCTACAACCGTGTTTATTCCCACTTTGACCGTTATTATTTTGAATCCGAGTGTTTGGGCGGAGTGGATGAAGCCAGACAGGCGTTAAAAAAAGGTATACTGAAAAAAAGCCGGGGGGCAGTTGTGTTTGACGGCGCCAAATACGGCCTGCATACTCGGGTTTTTATCAACTCTTTGGGTTTGCCGACTTATGAGGGCAAGGAGCTGAGCCTAGCATCCAAAGAGCTGTCAGAATTCGGCCATTTAGATCGTATTATCCATTGCGTTACCCCCGAACAAACCAGTTTTTTCCAGATTACATTCAAAGTCGAGGAGTTATTGGGCTGGCAAAAAGATCAGCAATACCATCTGGCTTATGAATGGGTAAAGTTGAAGCACGGCAAGATGAGCTCCAGAGTAGGCAATATTATCTTAGGTGAGTGGCTGTTGGATGAGGTCAAGGCTAGGATCAAACACAATTTTCCCGACTTGGATGATAACACTGCCGAGATGGTTGCAATCGGAGCAGTCAAATACTCTATTTTGAAGCAGGGAATATATACTGCGATAAAGTTTGATATAGATGAGTCGATTTCGATCCAGGGCAATTCTGGCCCATATTTGCAATACACTTATGCCAGGTGTAAATCGGTTTTGCAAAAAGCAGGGAAGTCCACAAGGACGGACCCTGCAGGATTGCAGGGTCCGTCCTTAACAAAACAAATTAACCCTCAGGAACTATCCATTCTTCGCTGGCTTTACCGCTATCTGGAAACTGTCCGCCAGGCGGCCGAAAACTACGCACCCAGTTTGGTCTGTGCCTATCTATACGAGCTAGCCCAGCGTTTCAACACCTTTTACAACAAGCACCGAATATTGGGTCTGTTAACCCCGGGGGTTAACACCTCTGCAAAAAGCTCATTACCAACTACGATAACAGAGAAAATTGATTCGACAAGGACGGACCTTGTCGATAGGCAAGATCCGTCCTTAAAGAGCTTCCGTCTGGCTCTTACTGCCGCCACCGCCCAGGTGCTTACAAACGGCCTTTATTTACTTGGCATCAAAGCGCCGGAGAAAATGTAGTAATATTGGCGAATATGTTTATGAAACTGCTCAATTTTAATACCTCCTTGTGGTGGCCGGCCCGCTTGCTCTACCGGAAATATCCGGCCAAACTGCGTTTTGACCGCATGATCAGCCAAATAATAAAGCTCCAGCCGGATATTATCACTTTTCAGGAGTTGACTGACATTTTTTTACTGCGCCGATTCCAGCAGAGTTTGTCTCCAGACTACCAGGCTGTTTACGGTTCTCGCTTTATTTTTACCAAAGGCGGTTTTGTCACTTTTTTTAAGCCAAACATTTTTAAGCTAAGCAACCGTTTGTTTTACCCTTTTTCCTACCAGGGCCGGTGGTTTTCCACCGAGATTGTGAACCGCGGTCTTAAAAAGGGAACACTTCAGACTAGTTTCAGATATTTGCCAACTGGCAAAAACATCATGCTTTACAATATCCATTTGGCCATTAATGTAGCTGACCGTTATGATGATGATTTGCGTTTGGTGCTGAAAAAACAGCTCTTGGAACTGTCAGAGCTGATCAAACAGGATCAAAAAACGGGAGATTTATTGTTGCTGGCGGGGGATTTTAATGCCAAATTTGACTCTCGGGTAATTCAAGATTGGCTCAAGGCAGTCAGAGCAAAACTGGCTATTCCGCTGGGAAATCCAACTATATGCCCCAGCAAAAACCCGCTAAGCAATATTGACGTCAAGCAAGATAAACAGGTAGATAATATATTGCTGGTTGGGGAGGGGAAGATAAAGCAGGGGGAATTAGAGTTTAATCGAGTCGGGGAGTTTGTCAGCGCCAGGATGGTATTTTGCCAAAAAGGCGAGTTTGCTTCTGACCACTTTGGCCAGCTGGCAGAGATTAATTGTTAACCCCGGGGGTTAACACCTCTGTAAAAAAAAACAGTCATCTAATGCAGACAGCGGCTCGTCTATGACAAGGAACACCTATAGTAAAACCAAAACAAATTTACCAAAATTATAGGATATTATAAAAATTTATATTTAATAAAAAAAGTTTATTTAGTTTTGGTTTTAGGATAAGGAAATAATTTTTTAAAATACACTTATAGCAAACTCAAAAATTAAGGAAAAAAGTAATTTTGATTTGAGTCTGCTATAGGACTGACCTTGGCGATAGGCAGGGTCCGTCCTTGATGGAACACATTAGCCGTGTTTCCACCATCCTGGAAAACGGCCCTTATTTAGCGGGCATCAAAGCGCCCCCAAGATGTAACTTTTTTCTACTGTCAATCCAAAGTTAAAATGTCACTTTTCTCCAAAATAGAATTGTCACATTTT
>CAYNBK010000075.1:0-4598 GCA_964395485.1 uncultured Pseudomonadales bacterium | reverse complement strand
TGTTTTGCCAATACTATAATTTAGATTAAACCATAAGTAATTTTAACCAAATTATTGAAGCTTTTGCCTGCCGGGTATTTTTTTGAAAAACCTAAAAAGAGCTTTTTATCAAGCATTGGCAGATCTAATTCATCCGTTGGTGTGCTTTTGATCCCCTTGCTGGTAAAATAAATTAAGTCTAGCAATGCCTTTTCCGGAAGGGCGATAAGAGCATTATTTTTTTTAGTAAAGCCCCAGTATAGTTTCGGATTTATTTGATAATAAACATAAGGTTTGCCGGCGATAGTTTTGCTTTTTTTCCGGCGAGCGCTAACAGAACCAATCTCCATGGGAAATTGAGAAAGAATGCCATAATAGCTCAAAGCTGTCTCAAGCGAAATATAAGATGGTTTATAAAGCAAATTAGCAATAGCAAAGTCGTTGCCCAAATTGTCTACTACTAGATACTTGCCTCTTTCTGCTTTTTCTAAAATACCGTGTTTTACCAGAGACTTAATAAAGCTTGCTAGAGACTGGGGGTTAGTCAATCCGGTTAATTGTTTTAAAAAGCCGGTATTAACCACAAGAAGTTTTTCTCTTCTTAGTCTATCAATAATTTTCAGCTTGCTATACGATACCATATAATATGTAAGTTATCATAGTTTAAAGTATCGTGTCAAGGGTTAAAAAACTCGTATTTTTGACGCTTGGACCAAAAAATATTTTGCTAACTACAACTTATTTTCAACATAAAGCCGTAAAAGAAAAGCCAACTCGCTAACCATCTTTTCTTTTACCCAGTTTTTTTGTTTTTCTTCTAATAAATCCCCCAAACCTTGTAAAAGCCTGTTTTTTGGCACTGCCCGGGCTTTTTTTTCAGCCCGAATAAAAGCTTTTGCCATAGTCAAACCGGTTTTTTGTTTTACTAAATCAGCATTAAAATTAAAGTCATTTTTCAATAAATACCAAAGATCAAAAATATCCCTAGTGGCTAAATTTTTCCTGGTAAGTAAAGCTGTTAGTTTATTGGCCGCCATATCTCTTTTTACCATTACCAGCATAGGAATTCCCAAATAGTTCATGACAGTGAACGAACCAATACCGGCTCTCTTGGATATCTCCACTTTGATCTTTCTCTTTCCGCCCTGATAACTTAAGAGAAAAAAAAGAGTGTATTTTTTTTCAGTTGAATCCTGGATCTGGCCATATTGAGCTAGAATTTTTTTTAGTTTTACAAATACTTCCTTTTTTTTATCCAAATCTAAAAGGTCAAAGTCTAAGTCAACCGAAAAACGAGGCAATCCATAAAACAAAAAAGCAGCAGTTCCACCCTTGAATCCCAAATACTTGCCCAGGCTTAAATCGCTATATATATCCTTAAGGATTTTTGCCATCATTACCTTATGTTTGTTTTTGTCTAACATTATTTCCCTTTTTTATATATTTGAAAATATTCTTCTACTCTTTTGTTAAACACTTTATTTTGATAAATCGCGGCATTTTTTCGTATCTTAATCCAATCTAAAACCCCCAAGTTGTCAAAATGATAATCTTTGTACAAAAAAACTGCGTCCAAAAATGCCCTTTCTTTACTGGCCTGGTAAAAATAATCTTGGTAAAAAATACCTTCTTGGTTAAACAAAATCCTGTCAGTTATTTTCCGGTATTGGATATCGATGCCGTCAACAGATATTTTTCTAGTCAAATAGCTCAGGCAAAATATAGTTTTATAATTTTGGAAGATTAGGCCTTCTTTGGCAAGAATTGATTCCAAACTAATATATGAAGGAGTATAAATCCGGACAGCCAATTCATGTAGGTTATACCCTTTTTTTGTATAAATTCCCCGCCGCGGATTTTGTATTTTATTGTTTTTTACTAAATAATTAAGGCGGTTTTTTAACGAATCAAAAGAAAGTTTGGGAAAAGTTAAAACAAGCTCTTTAAAAGAAAAAACGGTTTGCTTTTTCTGGTAAAGCAATAAAGTTATATCAGTATTCATAAACTAAAAGTATTAATTTTTCAAACCTTTAGTTCCAATTTAAACAAATATTTGGTTCTTGTCAATAAGCAAATGTTTTAGGAATTAGCTCTTTTCCAAGATCTTATCCAGTATTTTGGGCGCCTGGACCTGAAATTGCTTTTTTACTTCTTCCCAATCGCAGGACACGAGCACTCCCGCTGACTAGGGCTAAATATCCCCGTATCAATATCCCAAAAATAACAGTATTAAAACTGAGGAAATTTGCTGGGCAGTTTTTTGGGCATAGTCCTACTATATATCTTAAATCCTCACAAAAAGCACGCTTAGGTCTTCTGCTATAAAAAAGGGTTCAATAATGGCCCTTTGGTAAATATCAGACTCGCGGCGCTCAATTTGGCCCACCTTGCCCACTGCCAAGCCAGGCGGAAAAAGGCCCTCTTTGGCATTTGTTACTACTTCCTCCCCTGTTTTCAGCTTTTTTTCGTTTAACACTTCTGCCAAAAAAACCTCATCAAGCCGCTGATCGTAATGTACTATCCCTTCGGCAGTCGAATCCAAGGTTTTGGCGCCAAAACCCAGTTCTTTTTGGAAAATTAGCTCTACCAGGCTGTTTTGGGGTTCCACCCGGCTTACTCTACCCACCAGAATATTTTCTACCAGGAGTGGGTCGCCGTTCATAACACCATCTTTCTCTCCCCGATCAATCGTCATTACGCCGTTTTTAACGCCCAAATTGTGTACCATGACAAAATGCCAGTCCGCCGGCAGGGGCGACTGCAGTAGTTTTTGGCACGAAGTGTTTTCGGCTCGCAGCAGGTCCAATTCGGCCCTCAAGACGGCTAGTTCTTGATTTTGATCTTGGCAGGAAAAAACACTATCGGGGTTTGGCGACTGCGGCTTAAGCAGTTCTGTTTTTTTTACCATTAAAAAATGGCGGGCAGGGTTGTTTATAAAGGCAAAGCCAGATTTAAGGAAGTTCAGCTGGCCTTTTTTGTCCAGCCAAAAGATGAGCAGAGATATAATAAATAGTATAAGGAAAGTCAAAGATTGCTTCTTCAAATCCTAAATCCTAAATCCTAAATCCTAAACAATTTATATTATGTTTAGTTCCGACAAGTATTGCCTGCTCGGAATCCCGTACAGACTAAAGTCTGTCGGGAAAATTAGAAATTAGAAATTGAAAATTTTTATTTTAGTCCTTCTTTTATTCTTAACTTATTAAGAAGCCTATCATTTCCCAGCAGTTTTTCGCACCCTCGAACCACGGCAGTTAAAGGATCATCGGCTACCCAAACCGGCATTTTAGTGCTTTCAGAAATAAGCTTGTCCAGACCATAAATCATCGCGCCGCCGCCGGACAGTACTATCCCCTTGGCAGAGATGTCAGACATCAACTCCGGCGGGGTTTCTTCTAAAACCTCATGGACCGATGCAACTATTTCTTGAATAACGCTTACGATTGCTTCACGTACTTCCGATGAACTCAACTTAACCGAACGGGGCAGTCCTTTGGCCATATCCCGGCCGCGAACAACATATTGTTTTTCTGCCGGAAAAGGTGAGGCCGAACCAATCTGGCATTTTACCTCTTCTGCGCTGGACAAACCTACCACCAGATTGTGCTTCATCCGCATAAAATTTACTATACTATCATCCATCTCGTCTCCGGCAATGCGCAGACACCGGTCGATTACAATCCCCCCCAATGATAAAACAGCTATTTCAGTAGTACCGCCGCCAATATCGATAATCATCTGACCCTGGGCTTCTTCTACCGGCAGGCCGATACCAACGGCCGCACACAATGGTTCTTCTACGAGATATGCCTTCCTGGCTCCGGCCGATAAAGCCGCATCCTGTACTGCCCGGCGTTCTACTTCTGTCACGCCGGAGGGGATACCGATTACCACCTTAACACTGCCGCTGCCGGATAAAAAAGAAGAGCCCTGATTTATCCTTTGAAAAAAGTTTTTCAGCATAGCCTCGCAGGCATCAAAGTCCGATATCACTCCATCTTTGAGTGGACGTACCGCCTCTATAAAGTCGGGTGTCTTACCCAACATTTCTTTAGCCTTACTGCCCACGGCCAGTATTTTACCGGTATTTTTGTTTCTGGCTACGACCGAAGGCTCGCGGATAAAAATACCTTTGCCTTTTATCGTAACCAGACTATTGGATGTACCAAGATCTATACCCAGCTCATGGGACAAGAAACCAAATTTAAATAAAGATGATAGTTTATTTAGCATAAGGCAGTTTTAATTTTATACGCTTGGCAATAATTTTACTACTTGAAAAGTATTAAAATAATAATCTATATTATAATTGGATTGTTGTTGTTAATATTATTCTATAGTATAATTAAAATTAAAATTAATGAAGATAAGAAAACTGCAAGACTTAACTATTTTTACCTCTTTTCTTTTGATTTTTGTTTCGTTCCTGGGAATAAGTATTTCAAATTTAGACCCTAGCAAACAAAAAAATACTAAAAAGCCGGCGGTTTACGAAATTGGCGTGAGCCTTTCTGACACTTATCCCAACTGGTTTAAGTTAAACAACTGGATTTCCACTTCCCATTTATCAGAACAATATCCGGAAGTAACAAAGATAGATGCTTACGATGTACGCATCA
>CAYNBK010000074.1:0-4602 GCA_964395485.1 uncultured Pseudomonadales bacterium | reverse complement strand
CAAAACATCGGTTGATTTTATTAAAAGAAAGCAAAAGAAAATTATTAATATTAAATTAATTAATATCATATATTTAGGCCTGTTTCTTTTTTTCTTTCTTTATAAAAATCCCCTTAACCCACTCAATCAAAAATATTACCAGCAAATTTATAAACAATATCTGCTCCCAATCTTTCCAGGATAAAGAAACAGTATTTAAAAAATTTTGTAAAGGCTTCCAGTAAATTGCGCCCAACTGCATCAGTGCTCCTCCGGCCACTGCCGCAAGCAGCCAGGGATTTTTCAATTGATTTTCCTTAAATAATGGCTTGTTAAGATTACGACAAGAAAATACATACAACAAAGTATTAATACCCATAGAGGCAAAAGCAATAGTGCGGGCAGTAGCTAAAGAAGTATTAAGAATATTAAGGTGATAAAAATAAAGCCCAAAAGTAAGGACGCCGGCTGTCCCGGAAATAAGAGCGATTAGTATCTTTACCTCACTGTTTATAATCGGCTCACTCATGGGACGCGGTTTTTTTGCCATCAAATCGTCTTCTTTTGGCTCTACGGTCAAGGCTAAATTTGGAAAACCGTCTGAAACCAAATTTATCCACAAAATTTGTGAGGCGGTTATAGCCAAAGGTATTCTTAACAGCAATGAACCAATTACCAAAATAACCTCACCAAAAGCATCACACAAAAGATATAAAATTATTTTTCTTATATTGTCAAACATCGCTCTACCTTCTTCAACCGCATGCACAATAGTATTAAGGTTAGAGTCTAAAAGAACCATATCGGCCGTATCCTTAGAAACATCAGACGCATCCTCTACCACTATCCCGATGTCGGCTTTTTTCAGGGCCGGGGCATCATTTACTCCGTCGCCGGTCATAGCCACTACTTCATTGCTATCCTGCAGAATCTCTACTATTTCCAATTTCTGCCATGGAGTGACCCTGCTAAAGAGAATCGCATCTTTGATTTTTTCTTTTTTTTCTTTTACAGTCATTTTCTCAAATTCACTGCCCTCAATTACCAAATTTTCATTAGTATTATCCAAAAGGCCCAATTTTTGCATAATGCTTATGGCTGTATTTTTGTAGTCGCCGGTGATTACTTTGATTTTTATTCCGGCTCCGCGGCATTCGATAAAAGCCTGTTTTACACCAGCCCTTGGTGGATCTTCAAAAAATAAAATGCCTAAAAATTGCAGATCTTTTATTTTTTCTCTTGAAATTTTAGTCCCCGCATAGTCTTCCTTTATGGCAAAAGATACAATCCTATAACCCTTGCCGGCAGACTCTTCAAAGCTATTTATCCACTGTTTTTTTTCCGTTTGGCTCAACTTGCTTTTTTCCAATATCATTTCCGGCGCACCGGAAACCAAAAGCACTTGTTTTTTTCCGTCTTTATGCAAAGTAGCAATATATTTATGATCAGGGTCAAAAGGAATAGAGGCTAAGCGTGGATATTTTTTTATAAAATCTGGGGTATATTCTGCTTGTTCGGCCGCCCATTCGGCCATACCAAACTCCAAAGGATCTCTTTGATCGTTGCAAAGAACGGCTGCTTTTACTCCCCATCGGCGGTTATCCAGCTTACATCCTACGACTCTCATTTTCCCCTCGGTCAGGGTGCCGGTTTTATCGGCGCAAATTACCGTCACACTGCCAAGAGTTTCAGCGGCCACCAAACGCCTTACAATCGCTTTTTGTTTTAATATCCTTTGCATTCCCACCGCTAAAATCACGGTCAAAGAAACAGCCAATCCTTCCGGAATAGAGGCAACAGCTAAAGCTACAGACGTAGTAAACATTTCCATAAAACTATGGCCCAGCACAATCCCCACTACGAAAACAAACACACCAGTAAGACCAACAAAAATTGCTAAAAACTTGGAAACCTCATCCAATCTTTGCTGAAGAGGGGTTTTAGATTCTTTGGTTTCAGTCAAAGAGCTGGCGATTTGTCCCATTTTGCTTTTTTGTCCAATGGCTGTAACCCTCATCGTAGCAATCCCGCTGGCAACTGTTGTACTCATATAAATCTCATTGTTCACATTTTTTCTTACTGCCACTGACTCACCAGTCAAAATAGCCTCATTTACGGAAAAAGATTCGGCTTTAAGTAAAATCCCATCGGCTGGTATACGTGTACCCAGTTCCAGTATTACTATATCTCCCGGAACTAATTCTCTGGCAGGCAATAAAATTCTTTCTCCGTTACGGATTACTTTTGCTTTTGGCGCCAAAAGTTTCTTTAATGACTCTAACGTCTTTTGGGCTTTACTTTCCTGTAAAAAACCAAGCAAGGTATTCATCACTACCGCCAGCAAAATAATCAAGGTGTCGCGCCACTCCCGCAGAAAAAAAGTCACAACTGCTGCCAAAAGCAGTATATATATAAGCGGAGAAGACAATTGAGACAAAAGCAGTTTTAAGTAGGAATATTGTTTTTTTTCCCGCAACTCATTATAGGCAAATCTTGCCCTGAGTGATAATACTTCTTTCTGTGTCAACCCGGAGTTATTATTCATAATAAAAAATTGTAACAGAAAAGCAGACAAAACAAAATTAGCTATTGCCGTACATCTTCTTCAGACGTAAAAGGCTTGTACTTTCTTCTACTCTTTTGTCATCGCGAAATCTCTTAAGCCTGGGAAAGCGGAGTGCCAACCCGGCACTGTGTATCGGGCTTTTGGTAACAGTGTCTGCTTCTATTTCTACCACTAAAGCGGGTTTGCACCATATATCCGGATAAAGGCTATTGTCAAGCAAGTAGTTTTCTGGTTTTTTGGGTGTTCTAATTTTTTGACAACGCTTATACAACTCTTCCCATTGCTCGTCGGAAAGACCGGTACCAATTTTTGACACAGACACAAAGCTATGCCCATCTTCATTTTTTAACTTTGCCTGCTTTTTTATTATGCCCACTAAAAAAGCACCAATGCCAAATTTATTTCTTTTTCCTTTTCCTTTATAATAGCCCATCACCACGCAATCCAATGTATCTGCCAAATCCGACTGCATGCCTACTTTATACTTGATCCAATTATGATCGCGCATCCCGGACCTATAAGAACTGTTGGCTTTTTTTGCCATTAAACCTTCCAAGCCGCCGCTTTTCATTTGCCTGAAAAATTTGTCAAACTCATCCGCACTGCTGACCCTCTTTTGTTCGGTTAGACGGATTATTTCCTCATTGCCAGTGCCTAACAATTTTTCCAAAACGGCTCGGCGCTCAGAAAAAGGACAAGCAATCAGACTTTTACCGTTTAAAAATAAAATATCAAAAACAAATACATTTAATGGTATTTTTTTGGACATTTTTACAACATTATGCTTGCGTTTTCTCTGAATAGTTTCTTGAAAAGCCAAATATTCTCCGGTAGTAGTATCAAGCGCTATCGCCTCTCCGTCCAAAATCACACTCTCAACCGGCAGTTTTTTTAACGCCGTTACAATATCGGGAAACATATCGGTCATATTTTCCATATTCCGGGAAAAAATCCTTGCCAAGTATTTTTTTTCATCCTTCACAACAAAAAGTTCCAAATTTTTATCGATATCTGACTCTTTTACATTTTTATTCAGATGCAGCATGGTTCGCAGACCGTCATATTTGGGTTCGATCAAGCACTGGCCGGACATTTTTTTTAGTATTTCCCCACTGTCTTTCATTGCCTCTGCTTTGGCCGCCCTAAGAGGAATTCCGGGACTTGGCTGTATTTTTAACAATTCTTTTATCCCTGTCTTTTTAAAAATTTTTGCTATCTGGCCAATATCAGAACGCAGATTAAATGCGTTTTCCAAAGGGGGTCTTAAGCTTTTATTTTTTACTTTTGACCAGGACAAGGCGTCAAGAATGGTCATTGATGAAAAACCCAGCCTCAACTTGCCTACCAAAATTCTGGCAATATACTTGGCACTTAATCGATCCAATTTTAGCAGTAAATCTGCACTTCTGCTGACCTTTTTTTCAGCCGAACCCAAGCCTTCCAGCTGGGCAATATTAAACAAAGCTTCATATACTTTTAAAAGTTCCAGGGTGCTTGAAGTTTCTCTTTTTTTCTGAAATATAAAATCTCCCAAGTCGCCTGCTTCTTTTACTCCAGCAGAAACGTCTTGTTCGCTTATGTGAAGACTGGCGGCAATCGACCTTATTGTCATTTTTTCGGCCATATTAAACTCAAAGCCCTGGTATTTCGGCGCTAAAACACCCAGCACCAAATAGCAGGCTTTATCAATTTCATCTATGCTTAAATTGTTAAAAAGCTCGGCCAGGGTTTCCGTCATTTTTAAACGGCCGTCTTCACTTTCCAAACGTAAAAGATATCCGGAAAAGTCTGAAAAAAACATAAAATCGCTCCTGCAACATGGGTAAGTATTTTTTACTTCAAGCTATATACTGCCCCTTTTGTCCTGCCTACTTTTTTTGCTATACATTTTTTGATTAAATCATTTAATTCCCGCAAGATCGTATCTTCGGAAACGTCGGGCAGTATCTTTTTTTTTGCATGTCTTACTAAAAGGGCATCATGTCTTTTCATATAGCGGATTAGTTTTTCCTGCCTCTCGGATATAACAATCTGCCTCCCCAGCCGGTTTTTAAATT